>CAJBKH010000171.1 GCA_903953615.1 uncultured Bacteroidota bacterium | reverse complement strand
TAGCACTGAAGGTATAATTACTATCTGTAGAGATTTGAACATTATTTTCTTTCCAAGCACTGAATTGATAGCCACTGTTTGCCTTTACTTTTAGTGCAACAGTTGAATCGCAATTGTAGGTACCTGCACCAATAATAAGTCCACTGTTTGCTGGTGAAACACTAGTGGTAATTGTAAACATTATTGGCTCGAAAATGGCCTCGAGATTTCTGTTTTGCTTTGGCGATAGGGTATAGGTAACATTAGAAGATATCACAATATTGTTTTCTCTCCATTCTTTAAATTGATAACAATTGCTTGGATTTGCAATAAGTGCTACCGTGGTGTCAGCGCAATTAAATTTACCTGTCCCAGTAATATTTCCACTGTTTAATGGAGATGCAATAGCATTAATAGTATATTGGATAGATTCGAAAATGGCTTTTACATTTCTATTTTGATTTGGTAAAAATGAGTAGCTACTACTAGTAGAAACTACGGTGTTATTTTCTTGCCATTCTTTGAATTGATAACAAGCAGTTGGAATAGCAGTTAATGTTTTTAAGGTATCTGTGCATTCGTAAATACCCAAACCGTTAATAGTACCTGCAGAAACATTAGGCAAAATACTGCCAGTTATGGTGTAGGTGTTTTTAGTAAATTCGGCATTGAGTGTTCTATTGGCAGAGGCTATAAAAGTATAGATACTATCGGTTGATACCTCGCTACCATATTCAGTCCATCTTTTAAATTTAGAGCAAGTGTTTGGAACGGCAATGGCTTTTACCAATGAATCTTTTTTATAAGTTCCACTGCCTATGGTACTGCCATTTTTAGCGGCATTCAATGTGATAGAATAACTAGGTTTTTTGTACGCATTAATGGTGGTGTTAGTAGCAACAGGACTGTTGTAATCGAAATAAATATAAGCAGTGTTGCGTATCTGTGCACCATCACTATAGCCTTGTTTAGGTTTTATTCTGTATTGAATATGGCCATTCGAACCTTTGCTATCCGAAAAACTATCTGGTAACATGATATCATCGAAATACACTTTAAGTTTATTGCCATTCAAAGCCACACGGTTATCATGACTGTAATCCATCACTTCGAATGTTTCTAAATCCATTCTATTGTCGATGGTGTCTTCTAAACGAATATTGAAAGCTGGCGCCTTGCCCGTATTTTGAAAATGGATGGTATAAACAAACCAGTCTTTATAGCCAGGTAATACTGTTTCAGGATAGGTTTCTTTTTTATTGGGGTCATAAGAATTCATAATCTTATAAGAAAATTTCATCTTGTTATTTGTGCTATCCTTGTCTTTTTTAGAAAGTATTATTTCTGCTATTGCTAAAACTGTATCGCCATAGGTGGCATTGGTATCGGTTTTAAATTGCATTGAAATAAAATTATTGAACTTTAAAAAGTCTTTAATTTTCCAAGTATAAGTATTGCCTGAAATAGAACTTGGAGTATGACTTGCAGAACTATATTTAATTTTTCCTGTAACTGTTACTCGTATAATTCCACTATCGCTGATTGACTGACAAGATTCAAATGCAGTTTTTCCAAACAAACCAGCATTAATTTGGAGATTATGTGTTTTACCAGGAAAAACATAACCCCTGGGTAGGATTGACTTTACACCTGCATCGGTCTTTCCGCAAGTGGTAGGAAAATCAATTCCACCTGAAAGTATGGAAGATTTTAATGTAATTGTCGAATCAATACCTGTAGGACAGTTGACATCTAGAGGCAAATTTTTAATATCCATTACAACCTTGTATTTCCCATTTGTTTTGTCAAAAAAGAACATGCCATTGGATAGGGTATAGGTTTGACCGAGGAATTGGTTGGTGGTATCGTATAATTTTATAGGAACATCTTTGAAATAAGTTTCTCCAGAGGTATAGCTACAATCGCTGTTGTTGTCTTTAAACACTTTGCCAAACAAGCCATAGGTTAATCTAAAATCCTTTGAACAGACATAACTGTTTTTGGTAAGGGTCGAAACCGTGGTCGAACTGTCTTTGTCGTACCAAGCTTTTAAAGTGATGTTATAACAAGTTGAGTCGAGAAACCAAATATGAGGGGTAGGCACACTATCTCCGCGTATTTCTCTGTATTCAATTAAGCCAGGCTTAACAATTGATGGAGAAATGGGTGCATTCAGTAATATATAAGTCGTTGGAGATATAGACCAAGAAAATCTGTTGGCTTTGTCGGTTAAAGGTTTTAGCCATGCAGTATCTGAATTACTAGACAAAGTTGTTTTGCTAAAATTAATAGTCGTTTTAGCATTTGGTGTTTTTATTTTTATGTACTTGCAAATATTTGTATCAATCTTACAACCTCGCACTCGCATGCAAACTTGGTAGATGCCATCTGGCACATCTTGAACTGTTTTAAAAATTTTCCCTACACCACTAAATGTACCATCAACTTTCCAGTCGAATACAGGAGTTCCTGGGAAACTCGTATTGACACTGGTTATGATTGTAGGTACACCTTTGTAAATGACTGAATCATGGATAAAATCGATAGAAGGTTTAAAGGCTGAACTGTCTAAAATTGAGGTATAACTGCCAATGAAACCAGAGTCGACTCCTGAACCATTGGTCTTAAAAACTAAATACATACTACCACTCAATGCTGTTACCGTTGTATTAGAGGTATTGCCTTTGGTCCATGCCGCTAGTAATTTTGCACTGTTTACTTTATTGTCGTCGTACACATACAACACATCTTGGTTATCGCTAAATTTTAATTGCTGCATTTTCAAAGTAATTTTTTTTGCGCGGCAAGGATTGATGGTTAAAAATGATTTTGTGGCTATGCCTTGGTTGTTTCCATAGTTCGCATTTTTGCCACCATTATCATAGATTTCGCCATAATCTGTTGAAACAATATTATCCGCATAAGATCCATAGCTACCGAACCCTAAATAATACGAGGTGTAAATTCTAGCAGTAATATAATCCTTCTTTATCAATTTTGTCGACCATCCTGTTTTGTTATAACATCTTAATGCGACGGTGTATTTGCCCTCTCTGTAAATCGTGATTTGAGGATTTTTTGAATTCTTAGTAGTGCCATTATCAAAGGAAATCCAACCATTATCTGGATCAGAAACTTTGTCGTATGGGTCGTTCTTAAAGGTTACAGAATCATAAATGCTCCATTCCCAACTGAAGGGCGTATTGCTCGAAGAATCTGATAAGGTTAATTGATCATAAATTTCAAGACTGAGTTTGTTGGCGCCAAATTTAGCAACTGGTACTTGGGCATAAGCTTTCAATGCACCTAAGGTTAAAATTGCAATTAACCATAATTTTAAATTTTTGGGCGTGTAGATTATTTTCATATTAATTACAATTATTGATTCAAATCTAATTATTGAATTTAGAAATTTTACTATAAGTATTATATTCAATTCATAATATGACCATTAAATGAAGCAAATTGCGTTTTATGACATAAAAATGAAATAAACATATGTGTTCTGTTATAAGAGTCTTGATTAATAAGTGAGCAAATAGCATTAATTTTGCAGAAGAGTCCGGTTAATATTTGAAAAATTAACACTATTTTCATTATGGCTCAACCGCTCTTCAAAATCAGGCTTTTTTACCCTTGTGGGATTTTTAGAAGCAATTTTAAAGACGTTAGAAGGTTGCGAAATCCGCGGAGGCTAAATCCTTATTATTTGGATTTTATCAAATGCCGGACTCTTTTTTATTTTTCTAGGTAAATTTTTAATCTGTATTTTAATTCCCTAAGTTAGTAGGGCAGACATGCGCTGAATATTGAACTTCTATTTTAATGATTCAATGTTTTGCTTTTGTTAGGTTGAAAATTGGTATGTCAGTTTACTGCCTATTTTATTAATGACATTATTTATTAACTGTAATTTGCCTTACTATTTTATAATTTTCATTTAATATGGTTATAAAGTAAATGCCAATTTGTTTGCCTTCCATTGAAACCGTTTCTATTCCGGCACTCAGTTGTTGGTTATAGAGCTCGCGACCTAAAACGTCTGTAATAATTACTTGAGACCCTGTCGCTAATTCGATTTGGAATTGTCCCTTATTTGGATTTGGATAAATTTTGATTTCGCTGTCGTAAATATACATTGTTCCTAAACCATTCACATTAATACAACTGCTTGTATCCGAACATGAATTAACATTAAGTATAACTGCATATTGCCCATTTTTAGTAACCTTGTATGATTGGTTAGTGGCCCCTTGAATGAATAAACCAGTTACACAATCTACCCATTGGTAGGTAACACTAGACAAGTTTGCGGTTATTGTTCTAGTGCTTAAACTGAAAGATGTTGACGTGTCAATGGCATTATTGATTGTTAAATTCGAAGTTACAATACTGTCACAGCCATTATAAGCATTTAACGTATCCAAGTAGATGCCTGAAGTATAATATTCATGAACACCAACTGTTAAAGATTTTCCACTACACAATGCAATAGTCTGGTTTTTTAATGCCGTTTTAAGTATTGTTAAATTCGAAATTATAATACTGTCACAACCATTGTGTGAAGTTAAAGTATCCCTGTATATACCTGAAATATTGTATTTGTTTGACCCAACATTTAATGATTTGCCGCCACACAATGAAATGTTTTGGTTGTTAATGCTAGTCTTAGAAATTGTTAACACGATATTCAATATGCTATCGAAGTTTCTATAGCTCAATAATGTATCTTTATAATTACCACTGAAAGTCCATTTGTATCTTTTACTTGGACTCAAATAGTTATCGCAGGTTTTAATGTTTAAGTACACGTGTACGAATGAATCTTGATTTTGGCGTTTCACAGTAGTGGTATTTGTGCTTATTTTAGCTTCATAATCGAAATAAATATCAGCCTTATTCTTAATGCTTTCACCAAAAGCCATAGAATCTTTTAACTGCATCGAAAAGGTAACATAACCTTGGCTTCCCGATAGGTTAACAGATGCAGGTGTAAGTCGAATATTGTTGAAATTGAATTCCATAATATTTTGGGAGAAGGTAGTAGATAATTGTGGACCAGAATGCTTAAGTATTTTAAAAGTTGAGAGCTTAAATTTTGAGGGTATGACATCCTTGATCTTTACATTAAAGGCGGTATCATTTCCAAGATTCTGAAATTCTATGGTATACTGTATCTCGTCAGGAGATTGGGTTACATTGTTTTCTGGATTGCTTGTAATGGCATTAGGATCATAGGGCCCAATGACGGTCTCTTCATACATTAAGTGATTATTGGTGTAATCGATTTCGGTATTCAGGCTATCAACAAAAATTTCAAATAATATCTTATCGCTCACATTCATTGAATCTGGGTGCGCATAAAAAGTGATATTGATATTTGTAGGGTTAAAAAAAATCGCTTTTTGTTGGGCAAAGATTATTTTGTTTTTTGTTTGCGATGCAATAGAAGCATTCGAAGAAACCACCGTTAATTTTTTGTTAAATCGTATAGTAGGAGTAACCTGTAAATTGGGTTGTCCTCTGTTTTCAATAGACAAAGTTAGTTGATAATTTTTACCCCTTCTAAGCAAGCCACCAGATGCTTTAATTGCAGCATCTCCTTTGGTCTTGAATGGGGCAACGAAAGTATAACCAATATTATGTGTATAATCCTTTAAGCTATCTACATTCACTGTATCTTGCTGGCAAGTATGGGCAGAAAGGCTGGTATTATTGTTTTGGAACCAGTACTTTCCCAAATTTACAGGGATACCATAAGCGCCATTTTTATCAGTTAATATTGAAAATGAAGAAGCTTTACTACTCAATGTTATCCATTCTTCTCTAAGCAAAGAATCCTTTTGTGTCATTGAACAATTTGAATCGAGGTCAACGTAAGCATAACCGGAAATAGAGAGTGTTGGTTCGATTAGAAAACAGGCCCTCCCTGAAGTAGCATAAGGTAGTTTTATTGATTCACAAAAAATGTATTGTTTGTCTTTAAAGAAAAATGAATAGCCCTCGTTTGCCGAAAAGCTTGTGTTTGTCCATTTGTTTAGACTGTCGTCATATTGTAAAAAGGGCGTATAATACCTGTCGAAGTAAATAATTTTATCATTCAATTTTGTAACTTGTAAATTGTCCTGCGCTATATCAATACCGCTAAAATTGTTTTTGAAATTAGTAAATAAGTTACCGGTAATATCTTTAACAATACTATCATCGCGCATCAGGTAAAGTTTATAGGAGGTAGTATTATTATAATCGGGCCGCTCTACTGCAAAAAGATCGTTGTCGATGCGTTTGATGACTGTAAAGTTGGCCGCGAAGCTGCCAGGGAAGAGCTGCTTATTAACAAAGCTATTACCATCGTAATAACCATAGCCCTGACTTGCAATATGTTTAACCGAGTCGTAAGCGCCAGCCAAATATAACCTGTCATTTTGCAGATACAGCGTCATTTTAGACGCCTGGTTGTAGATATAATTTTTACTGTTCTGCTGGAAAGTTTGTATTGTTCTGATAGAATCTTTTTTTAGGTTGTATTCTATTAAAGTACTGTTGTTGTCAGTATTCAATACAATCGCATATAGCTTATTTCGATAAAAGCGAATGTCCTGTATCGCCAAATTGCCGTATATTGAATGACTGCCAGTTATTGCACTTAATTTCGATAGTTTAGACCATTTATTCCCATTGAATAAAAGTATTTTATAGTTGTTATTTTTTTCACCAATTAACACAACACTATCATGTTGCTGATCCATGTTAAGGATATTGTCAAGTAATGTATCTACCTTAACTTTCTTCCAGCTATTTCCGTTATAAAGATTTAAAATGATATTGACATTACTGCTTTGAGGTCTGATAGCCCAGCATAAATAATTTCGGGTTTGAAAAGAATAAGTGCTACCATAATTAGCACCTACTGCAGGGTCGTTCGGAACAGGAACTATCCATTCTTTGGTTTGAGAATTGGCAGAAATTGCGACCATAAAACAGACAATCATTTGAAGGAGATTTGTTTTCATAAAACAATAATATTTATCAAATTTAATGGTTAATTGAGGATTTTTAATTTTATTTTTAATGTGTCTAATATTATTTGCGTGAGATTTGTTTTCAATAAAATGCAGTATTTAAGTAATGTTTATTAGCCTTTGCGAGAATCGTTTTGATTGTCAATTTATAAGCTAATTGTGAAATTAATGAGTTGCAATTTTATTTTAATCCTTAATTTTAATCATGTTACACGTTTTATAAACTTTTGCTTAGATAATTTAAATTAACCCCTTATTTTTGAAATAGGATAAAAAAAAGAATAAGTATATTTATTTACTATAGTGGAATATAATGGGTTAAGAAAAAACTATTGAAAGGGATTTGACTTTTAATGATCTCTGTAGTTAGTAGAAAAGAACATTGTACTGTATAATATATATCCGAATCAATATTAAGTTACTAAATTAGAATGCAACAAACCTATTCCAAAGGAAACGCTTTAATTAAAATCACAGGGTTATCTGAATTACGATTGTATTTTAATTGGCGTCTTTTTTCCTTGTTCCTAATCATCTCATTGTTCTCTATAACAAAAGTATATTCCCAGTTGTCAGGAACATATACTGTTGGGGGCTCTTCTCCTTATTTTCCTAATCTGGATAGTGCATTCAATTATATGGAGTTAAAAGGCGTTACTGGGAACGTGCGCTTAAATGTGCGTTCGGGTACCTACACATTAAGAACAACTATTTCTGCAATTAGTGGAGCCAGCCCTTCAAATACGATACAGGTAGCACCTGATCCTTCAAATTCCTCACCAGTCATTTTCAAAAATACCAATAACTCAACTGTATCCAACTATCTTATTAAGCTTGCTCAAAGCCATCTCCGTTTCGACTCGTTGGAATTCCGGATAGATTCAAGTTCAACCTACGGCAACGTAATTGTTATTGATAAGGATTGCGAATCCATCACATTTAATGCTTGTACATTTTACGGGAAGGTAATCTCCGGCACCAATAATGGTTACCATTCTATTATTAGTCATTCTGCATTATACCGTGTTAATAAACTTAGTGTACTTAATTCTAATTTTTATAATGGAATGGTCGCCATTTCATTAGAAGGGCATCCAGCATACAGTAAATACGACACAGGAACAGTCATTAAGAATAATAAAATCTCCAATTTTTGTTTTGTTGGCATACTACTTTGGTGGCAGTACGGTGCTGAAGCAGAAGGGAATTATATCAAAGATATCAATAACAATGCAAATGCCATTGGGATTTATGTTTACACATGTGTTTCACCTGCTATCATAAGAAATCAGGTGTATGTGAACGGAAAGGTAGGTTATGGAATCAATATTGAGATGAGCAATGGTAGTTCCGCCAAGCCCTCGTTGGTACATAGTAATTTTATCTGTAGTTACGACAGTGCACAAAGCGGAGCTTTCCAAGGTCTGGCTGTTTTTAAATCAAGTTATCTTAACGTGTATTTTAATACAGTCGTCAATCTTAATAAGTCCAGCACTTCTACAGCGCTCTATATCGACGAGGATAATACGACTTCAAATGCAACTTTTCTAAACAATATTTTTTATGCTAAGTATGGTACCGCTATAAAAATTAAAGCTGGCGGCAATTCAGGGATTAAAAGGTCTAACTATAACCTGTTGTTCTCTGGTGGACCCAATCTTGCTTCGCTCGGAACCACCATGTATACAACTCTGTCAAGCATCAGGATTAACCTAACGCTCGATTCTAATTCAATTAATAATAGTTTGGTTTTTCCGGGACTAACAGACCTTCATGCCATGTCTATAGAGTTGTATAAAAAGGGATATCCATTATCCACTCAATTGAAAGACATTGATGGAACCATTAGGAGTTCTGGCAATCCAGATATTGGAGCGCATATTCAGCGCCTTCCTACACTCGACCTTTCGATAACAGAAGTAGACCCTAAATTTTGTATGAAGGGCAGCGATGTTTATGTTAAAATAAGGAATATTGGATTTGCAACGGTAGACTCAACTGATATTATTTGGCAGGTTTCGGAGAATGGAGGAAGTTTCTCTTCAACCATTAAGGGTAAGTATCGTGGCGCCTTAAAAACTGGTTTAGATACGCTCATAAAAGTTGGTTATTATGCGTTCTCTAACCGGACCAGCTATAGAGTAAAGGCATGGTTAAAATCTCCAAATGGCAAGACGGATAGTATGGCTGTGAACGACACCATTCTTACAAAACCGATATTTACTTCGCTTAATGGTAAATTTACTATTGGCGGTAGTTCACCCGATTTTCCAACCATTGACAGCGCTTTAAATACGCTTGAAAGGGTGGGCATGTGTGGGCCAGTAAAACTAGTGGTGAGGAGTGGTAACTACAATGAAAAAGTGGTTTTCAACCCAATCACCGGACTGAGTTTGGCCAACCCTTTGTCATTGGTAGCAGATTCAGCCAACAAGTCGTCTGTGAATATTTCCTATAACGCTAAAAATTCAGTTGACAATGGGGTGCTTTTATTTTTAAATGTTTCTAATATTGCTATAAAAGGACTTGTTTTTCAGTCGACAAATACTACGTACAGCAGGGTAGTTGAATTAAGGAATACCTGTGCGAATATTGATTTTCAAAACAATGTATTCACAGGGGTTTCAGGTATTACTGGGCAATCCACAAATAATGCTGTTATTTTTAATAATGGAAACTTAAGTTCTGTTGTTTTTAATGCCTGTGAAATCTACAATGGGAACTATGGATTTTATTTCATCGGAGGTGGTAATGTTTCAATTACACACTGTAGGATCACCACCTTTTCCTATTGTGGTATATATGCTAAAAATGAGCAGAGTTTAAATATTAGCTATAATTTTGTTCAAGATGATAATTCTCAGAATGATCCTATCGGTATTTACATTATATCAGGCTATATCTTAAACATAACAAACAATGAAGTAAGAATTGGTGGTAAAGTATCTCCGGGTGGAATTGTGCTAATAACATCCTATGGATCTAGCCAATCACTAGGATTGGTTGCCAATAATATTGTAATAATGTATAATAAATTGTCTTCAGGTGCTGTTTATGGCTTTTACATTTTCAATAACTACCGTTGCAATTTTATTCATAACATGTCTTATGTATCTGGTGGTAACAGCACTTCCACAGCTTTATACATGGACCATTACACGCTCTCTATGGAAGTGTACAATAATATTTTTCATAATTATGGCAAGGGCTATGCAGCATATTATATATTAAACACGCCTGGGGTTATTAATTCAAATAATAATAATTTTTTCTCTTCTGGCAAGTATCTGGCTTATTATGGCGCGAATTGTTCAAACCTTTCTAATTTGAGAAGCGCATCGGGCAATGAAAGTAAATCTGTTTCGATTGATGCACTTTATGCAGATCCGTTTAAATTGGAAAAGAAAGTGGTTGAAATTGATGACAAAGGGGCTAAAACCAGTTATGCAAAAAAGGATTTCAATGATGTTAACCGCGATACGCTAAAACCCGATATTGGTCCGTGGGAATTTACCTCGTATAAAAAAGATGTGGCAGCTTTGAAATTGTTGTTAAATGGCTTACCTGCTATTTGTGGTGTTGATTCAAGTGAGGTATCGCTTGTGATAAAAAATACAGGCAGTGATTCACAAGTTAATGTTAAGATTTATCTAGATGTTCAAAGTCAATATTATTCTAAACTGGATAGCAGCCTTTATAATAAAATACTGATGCCCGGAAGGATTGATACTTTAAGACTACCTAAATTTAAAACGAAAGCTGGGGGCGACTTTGATATTGTTGCTACTATTGGAGCGAATAACAATTTCGACAAGGACAACGATCAGGTACAAGCCAAGTCATGGACCATCTATGCAACCCCGGAAGAACCATCGTTAAAATCGGATACAGTATGTGATAATGAGTCATTCAAGCTAACTACAAACCACAACCCCCAATCTACACTTTTATGGTATGAGCAACCTGCTGGTGGTAGGATTATTAACCTTACGGATACGCTAATCCAAAGCAACATCAAAAAGGATACTACATTTTATGTTTCTGCCATTAATCTGTATTCTAAGGTGCCATCTTCTTTACTAACACTTACCAATGCCGGAGTTGGTTGCAATGGGGGTGTTATGTTTAACCTAACACCAAAACAAAACTTATTACTAGATAGTTTTAGCGCAGTATTTAATAGCTCAGGTAGCCAGAAGGTTAATGTTTATATGAGACGAGGCACATTCGCTGGCCATGAATCTGATTCATCAAAATGGGAGCTGTTGGATACGATCACTGCAAATCCGTTACAAGCGGGTGGCATTTCTTACCCTATAAAATTACACAAGTCGCAATTCATGCAAAAAGATTCCATCTATGGGATTTATATTAACTATGATGCAAGGTATACAAGTGGCACCAATACCTATTCAACTACTGCATTGGCTATGTCAAATGGTGCCAGCCTGTGTTCTCCTTTTGGAAATATCAGTGCAAATCGGATATTTAACGGAAGAGTATTTTATACGGCACTTGATTTTTGTGAAAATAAACGGGTGCCTTATAAATTAAAAGTCAATAAATCGCCAGTTCTTAAAACTTTTGGCAAGGACACTGCTTATTGTGTAAATCCTGGTATTACACTGCTATTAGACCCTGGCGCAGGTTTTAAAAACTACAAATGGTCAACTGGTGATACAACTCAAACTTTCTTTGTCAATAAGCATGGCATTTATTCTGTAGAAGTTACCGGCAACAATTTGTGCAAATCGAAAGAAGAGATTAGTATTGTTGAAAATGTTAATCCAGTTTTCAGCCTTGGGAAAGACATAGCCAACTGTGCAAACAACGGTGTTAATTTGATATTGAATCCTGGTAAGGTAATCTATAAATCCTTTTTGTGGTCGAACGGGCTCACGACCAAAAACATTAAGGTTTCAACTTTTGGTACTTATAGCTTAATAGTTACCAATGATTATGATTGTAAAAGTTCAGATACGGTTAATGTCATAAAGCTGAACAACCCAATTGTTAATCTTGGTAATGATACCGCTTATTGCAGTAAAGAAGGTGTCAGCATCCTTCTAGATGCCGGCCCTGGAAATAAGTATTACAATTGGTCGAATGGTGATACTGTGCAAACGATAAGAGTGTCAACGAAAGGCAAATACTTAGTTGAAGTTACAGGCAATAATGGATGCAAAAGAAAAGATTCGTTGGTTGTTGCTGAAAAGGTGAGTCCTTTTATAAAATTACCTTCTGATACTTTTTACTGTAAAAATGATGGTATCCACCTCCGATTAGATGCTAGTAAAAATTTCGTTAACTATAATTGGTCGACGAATGAAAAGAGCACTTTTATTTATGCCGATTCAACAGGAACTTATTCTGTAGAAGTGATAGCAGCCAATGGTTGCTTTGCCAACGATAGCATTATTATTACAGAGGTACCTGTTCCTGTGATAAACCTTGGGCCAGATACGGGATTCTGTAAAGGGAATACTATTAACCTGACATTAGATGCGGGTTCAGGATATAAAACCTATAAATGGTCGACCTCAGAATTCACCCAAACCATTGCACCACAAGCCAAAGGCGAATTCAGTGTATCAGTGATTGATAATTTAGGGTGCAAGGCAAGTGATACCATAGTTGTAAATGAGATAAATCCAAAAGTAAACCTTGGTAAAGATACGGCCTATTGCGCCAGCAGCGGGATTGATATGGTGTTAGATGCCGGACCAGGATTTTTGGATTATAATTGGCAGAGTGGCGAAAATACACGTCTAATCCATGCAAAAAAAGAGGGTAGGTATAGCGTTCAGGCTAAGGCTAGGTATGGCTGTTTTGCTAATGACAGTTTATTAGTTACAAAAAATATGAACCCAGTTGTTAATTTAGGCAAAGACAAAGTACTTAACCCGGATTTGCCGATCAATGAAACACTCGATGCGGGTTCAGCTTATAAAAGCTATACATGGAGCACTTCAGATACTAGCCAAACCATTTCAGTAAATACTGTTGGATATTATTCAGTTCTGGTTTCTGATAACAATGGATGCGAAGGCAGAGATACCGTCCAAGTAAGGTTATGGAATAAAACAAATGTATCTCTTTTGAATCTTGGCAGTATCAAGATTTATCCAAATCCTGCAAATAGTCAGATCATAATTGAATCTGAGAGTTATTTAATAGAGGAGATAATGATTTTAGAAGTAACTGGAAAGGAGGTTTTCCATTTGAATCCAAATGGGAAAATAATAACAATAAACGCTTCAGATTGGAGCGAAGGGATTTATTTAATAAGGTATAAGGTCAATGGGGTTTTGAGCCAAGTTAAATTATTGGTCAATCATTAAATACCAAACGTAGCGTTATCTCATTAAAATAAAATCCAATTCATAATATTATTTTTAAAGTTTTAGGGATTGATATGTATCCTGGATTGAGCAATGTGCGAGATTTCGAACATAGTAGAAAGTAATTTTAATCGTAAATGCGGCTATGT
>CAJBKH010000170.1 GCA_903953615.1 uncultured Bacteroidota bacterium | reverse complement strand
TCACACAAGTGAACCGTGTAGACTTAGTGGGTGCACCTGAGCGTGAGTTTCAAATTAATGTAGATAATTTTAGAATGCAAAGCTCAGGCATTACATTCGACGATATCACGTTTGCCATTCAAAGAGAGAACCTTGATTTATCAGGTGGGCTTTTAGAAGTAGGCACCATGCAACGTAACTTGCAATTAAAAGGACAACTTAAAAATGCCAACGATATTGCCAATATCATTGTTCGTAATACAAGTGGTGCGCCTATCTATTTAAGAGATGTGGCAACGATTATTGATACGGTTAAGAAAAACGAAAGCTATGCACGTTTAGATGGCAAAAACGTATTGACTTTAAATATTATCAAACGTAGTGGTGAAAACTTAATTGAAACTTCGGATGCAGTAAAGAAGATTGTAGATGAAGCAAAATCAACTTTTTTACCAAAAGACCTTAAAACAGTCATCACAGGTGATCAAAGTATTCCAACAAGATCCTCCTTCACAGAATTAGTGAACTCCATTGTGATTGGATTTATTTTAGTATTGATTGTCCTCATGTTCTTTATGGGTGTGACCAATGCCTTCTTTGTAGCCTTATCTGTTCCATTGAGTATGTTTGTTGCCTTTGTATTTTTACCAGCAGGCAACTTATTAATAGGCACCAATATTACATTGAACTTTATGGTGCTATTTGCCCTCTTATTTGGATTGGGGATTATTGTGGATGATGCCATTGTGGTGATTGAGAATACCCACCGAATTTTTGTACAAGGCAAGGGTAAATTAACTGCGACTACTTCCGCTAAAATGGCTGCTGGTGAAGTGTTTATTCCTGTATTAGCAGGAACCATTACAACCTTAGCACCGTTTTTCCCATTGTTGTTCTGGCCCGGTATCATTGGTAAATTCATGGTCTACTTACCTGCGATGTTGATCTTTACATTAACCGCATCCTTGGTGGTAGCCTTTATTATGAATCCGGTTTTTGCAGTAGACTTTATGAACCACGAAGAGGAAAATAGCAATGAACCAAAATCGGCCATCTTTAAGAAAAAGAATTTCTGGATCCCAATAGGTTTTGGAATCGTATTAGATATCATGGGTGCTACTTTCTTAGGCAACCTGACCATCTTCTTTATGTTTTTAGTAGTAGCCAATAAATATTTTATTGCATCTGCTATCAAGCATTTCCAAGAAACGACTTTGCCAAATATGATGGATTTATACGAACGTATTTTAAGGAGATCATTGACGGGATGGAGACCTGTAAAATTATTATTTGCCACTTTTGGATTATTGATTTTATCATTCGTCCTCTTTGGCATTAGTGTTGGTACAGGCAGAACAGGTATTGAATTTTTCCCTCAAGCAGATCCTAATGAAATATATGTTTACTTAAAATTACCAGTAGGATCCGAAGTGAAGCATACAGATTCAATTACAAAAGTACTTGAAGCTAGAGTGAATAAAGTATTGGGTACAGAGAATGGCAAAAAGAATCCAGTAGTAGAATCTACCATTGCGAATATTGCAGTAGGTGCAAGTGATCCAATGAGTGGTGACAGAAGTACAAGATCTGAATTAGGCCGTATACAGGTGAATTTTGTGGAGTTTGAAAAACGTCATGGTGTTTCAACGATGCCTTACTTGGAAGCAATTCGCAAGGAGATGAAAGGTATTCCTGGTGCGGAAATCACAGTCACACAAGAGTCTAATGGACCACCAACAGAGCCTCCAGTAAATATTGAGATTCAGGGAGATGATTTTGATAAATTAATTAAAACAGCTGTTGGTTTAAAAAACTATTTAGACGCAGCACAGATACCTGGTATCGAAGAATTAAAGATGGATGTGGATTTACAAAATCCTGAACTAACCTTAACGATTGACAGAGAACGTGCATTGGTTGAAGGTGTCTCTTCTGCTCAAGTAGGAATGCAAATTCGTACCGCTTTATTTGGTAAAGAAATTTCTAAAATCAAAGATGGTAAAGACGAATATAAAATTCAATTACGTAATCAAGAGATGCAACGTAAAAATTTAGTAGACTTATTGAATATGCGTTTGTCTTTCCGCGACATGGCTGCGGGCGGTATGGTGAAGAATATTCCAATTAGTTCTTTAGTAAAAGTAGAGCCTACAAGTACTTTAGGGAGCGTAAAAAGAAAGAATCAAAAAAGACAAATCCAATTACGTTCTAATGTATTATCGAACGAGGGATATAATCCAACTGCTGTCAATGCAGTGATTGCACAATACATTGAAAACTATAAAGGCATTGCAGAAGGCGTGACTGTTCAACAAACAGGCGAGAACGAACAACAATTAGAAACGGTTGCATTCCTTGGTAAAGCCTTGATCATTGCATTGATGTTGATTTTGTTCACCTTAGTCTTACAATTCAACTCCATTTCTAAGTCGGTGATTATCTTAACGGAGATCTTATTTAGTATCATTGGGGTGTTATTAGGATTTGCATTAACAGGTATGAAAGTATCTGGTATCATGACTGGTCTTGGTATTGTTGGACTAGCTGGTATCGTTGTTAAAAACGGTATCCTTGTCATTGAATTCGCGGACGAATTAAGAAGCCGTGGCTATAAAACAAGAGAGGCGGTAATTCAAGCAGGTAAGACTAGAATTATTCCGGTATTATTAACTGCACTTGCTGCGATCCTTGGTTTCATTCCAATTGCAGTTGGATTCAATATCAACTTTGTGACTTTATTTAGCGAACTCAATCCACATATCTTCTTTGGTGGCGATAACGTTGCGTTCTGGAAGCCTTTAAGCTGGACCATCATTTTTGGATTGGCTTTTGCATTCTTTATGACTTTGTTTATTGTGCCTGCTATGTATTTAATTGCAGAAAGATTACGTCGCCCTATGCGTCGTCAATTTGGTGGCAAGTGGATTAGTATGTTAGGTATCCCTCCTTTAACATTTGTATTTATTCCATTGATGTTTGTAAGCACCTGGATCCACAATAAGCAAGTGAAAAGAAGGGCTGCAAAAAACAATGCCAACGGCGATGCGACATTCAATGGATCTTGGTTCTAACCACGCATCCTTGAAACATAGGTTTTTAAATTAAATTGTAACCCCTCGAATATTTC
>CAJBKH010000169.1 GCA_903953615.1 uncultured Bacteroidota bacterium | reverse complement strand
ATTTTTTAATCTTACAAATTAAGAATTATTTTGTGGTGTTTTGAAAAAAATATTATTGTTAAGTGATACACATAGTTGTATCGAGCCCGATATCATTAAACATTTTGCTGCTGCCGACGAGTTGTGGCATGCGGGCGACTGGGGTTTGGTGGCCTTGAGCGATATGGCAGAGCAAACAGGTAAGCCCATTCGCAGCGTTTGGGGCAATATCGATGGGCAGGATATTCGCGCACGTTATCCTTTGCACAACCGCTTCGAATGCGAAGGCGTAAGGGTATGGATGACCCATATTGGTGGTTACCCTGGCAATTACAATCCTAAATTATTACCCGAATTAAAAAGCGATACACCTGATGTGTTTATCTGCGGTCATAGTCATATTCTAAGAGTGATGCGCGATAAAAACCACAGGAACATGTTGGTGATGAATCCCGGAGCGGCTGGCAGACATGGCTTTCATGTGATGCGCACCATGTTGCAATTTGAGTTAGATAAGGGTCAAATAAAAAATGTAGCAGTCATCGAATTGGGCAAACGCACTGCTGGTATTGTACCTGAGAAATAATAGAAAAAACATACCAAGTGGTATGTTTTTCAGAAAATACTAATCCTTTTGTGTGGTATAAATCGATAACATGTCTTTTTCTACCTTCATTTTTTTATCAAACTTAAATCCTAGTTTTTCTAAAAGTTTGATGGAATTACTATTGTCGGGTAGCGTCGTGGCAACGATTGTTGGATGTGCTTTCAATTGCAAAGCAGCTTTTAAAACTACCTCAGATGCCTCGAATGCGTAACCTTTTTTACCATGCTTTTCCAAAAATGCAAAACCAAGGTCCCAATGGTCGAGATAGGCCCGTTTCATAAAAGTAATCAAACCAATCGGTTTGTCTTTTCCTTTTTCGCGCACTATCCAGTATTGTATATTTCTGCCCGATAATATTTTATCGATGTAAGCATCGGCATCCTCAAAAGTATTAATATCTCTGTCGCCAATAAAACGAATCCAGGCTTTGCTGTTCAAAAGTTCATAAATGAATAAGGTGTCGGTCTCTGTAAGAGGTGAAAGTAACAAGCGTTCGGTTTCGAAATGGGTGTTCATGTATTTAAGGGCGACTGTAAAAGCAAAAATCGCATGGTACAAATTTGCTCCTAAATCCTTGATTTTTTGTTATTAAAACCAATTGCATACTCGATTTTCGTCGATTATTTCTCCACATTCTACAATATAAGGCCCTATCAATAAGTTTATTGTTTTTTAATGACTTAAATTGCTAGCCCTTGTTATGAAAAAACTTTTACCAATCGCTCTTCTATTGCTTTGTTCATTTGTGATTTCGAATGCAAATGCACAAAAGATAATGCGCAGTTTTAAAGGCCGTGTCGTCGATTCGGCTACACAATTGCCGCTAAGAGATGTTTCGGTTTGTTTGTACAGATCAAGTGATACCAGTTTAATCAACTTTGGTTTTACCACCCCTAATGGGAATTTTATGATCAACACTTCGAACGAAGATTCTTTAGTCATTATTTTTAGCATGGTGGGTTTTAATGAGAAAGTAAGACGTATGCCCATGCTGAGTGGGGAATGGTCATTCATGGATTTTGGGGAAATAAAATTGGCCACTGCGAATTATACATTTAAATCTTATTCTGTGCGCGGTGCAGCCATTCGCATGAAAGGCGACACAATGGAGATTAATGCCAGTCGATTCAAAGTGTTACCCGGCAGTGATGTTGCGCAATTGTTCAAAAAAATTCCGGGCTTCGAAGTAAATGTGAAAGGTGAAATAAAAGTAGATGGTGCGGCTGTAGAAAAAATTATGGTCGATGGTTCCGATTTTTTTGGCAACAACCCTGGCATGGTTTCAAAAAATTTAACAGCCGATATGATAGAAACAGTGCAAGTTTTCGAGGAGAAAAATGAAGATGGTTCACCTAAAGCAACGCAAACAAAAATTATTAATCTTAAATTAAAGAAAGGCAAACGCAATGGTACGTTTGGCGATGTGTTAGTAGGAGGGGGGACAGCTGGACGATACGAAGCTGGTTTAAGATTGAATAGCTTTAAAAATGATAGAAAAATTTCATTCATAAGCAATGCCAATAATATTAACGAAACGGGTTTCGACTTTGGTTTCGATAATTGGCACCGTGCACAAAACGATGATAGAAATGGTGGTGGTAACAGCATGTTTTTTTATAGCAGTAGCAGTTTCGAGAATGCCAGCAACGAAGGGAATATTAACAACAGAGCAGGAACAGGTATTTCTTATTTTAACGAGTTCTCTCGCAAACGCAAATTGTCAATTAACCTTTCGCTCGACCGCAATAAATTCAATTCTATATCAGCTTCTAATAGCAGTAATCCTTTCAACGATTCCATCCGAAGGTTCAATATCGATAGCAATGTGATCAATGGTGTGTCATACTCTGCTGCTCTGCAAGTAAATTATACCAAGCAACGCGACTCCACTTTAAGATTCGAAACGGGCATTCGATCGTCTCTTGATTTAAACAATCTTTTAACCAACAAAGACAATATCATTCGCTTTAATAATACAGAAATTAACAGGGGCGTGAATGAATTGAAAAGCAACTTTAAGAATACCTATTTCAGAGTCACAGGCTTTTTAGAGCAACGATGGCGCAAGGACATTCGCTACCGTTTTTCGCTTTCTAGCAATATTCGCAATTTTACGGATGATAATTTCTTGTATCAATATTTAAGAAACACCAACGACACCTTCAATAACCTCAACAACCAATCTATTAATCGCCAAGAATTTTTAATTAAAGCCTTTGGTCAAATGCCATTGAGCAAATATTGGAGTTTAAATTTATCGGCCGAGCGTTGGTTGCAAAACAATACCAATAATCAACTCACCAATGGCAACAACCAATTGTTAAAGGCTAATTTTAACGAAACTTATCAAACTAAAATCGACAGCTTGTCCATCGATTTCACCAACCGCATTGAACAATTTTCAGCGCGTCCATATATCAGTTATTATAAAAAGGGATTTTATTTCAATGTCGGTACCACCTTCATGTTGGTTAACATGAGCAATGTGAATAAATCCACTGGTGCGAGTCTTCCAAAACAATATCCTAAGGCATTGCCATCGCTTACCCTAAGTTATAATGCCATGAAATTTGGCTATATGTCATTGCAATTAGAAAAATCAATCATGTTTCCTACCAGTAATGATTTAATGCCCTTGTTAAATTTGAACAATAACTATCAACGTTATTCAGGCAATAAAAACTTACAACCGCAAGAAACATATAAGGCCAGTACTTATATGAGCATTCGACAATTGAAATGGTTTAAATCACTCTATTTTATGGGTGATATTAGCTATTCGGACAATTCAAAAATTTACACCAATTTAACCAATAATGAAGGTGTAGTTGTCAGAACACCAATCAATGAATCAGGCTTGCGCAACTATAATTTATCGGGTGGTTTTGATAAAAAAATAGCGAAGCAAATTGTATTCAAATCGTATGTTTCGAATCGCTACAGCCACACACCAACCTATTACAACAATCAAAAAACATTTACTGATAACAATAATTGGGGCATCTATCCCGGTTTAGTTTTTACCGTGAAAGATAGTTTTGAAGCAGGGGCGAGTTTAAACATCAATGCCCAATCATTTAAAAATAATTTGAATCAAAAATTGAACTATCAGCAAACAACGGTAGGCTACGATTTTTCAATCAGAACTTTGTTTAAATGGGGTATGGAGTTAAATTCAAATATAAATTTCAACGACCAACGCAAAGTGCCAGGCATTGGCAAGGTGGTTACAGTTTGGAATTTATATTTACAACAACCTTTGGGTAAAAAAGATAAATTTAATGTAAAACTCAGTGCCTATGATATTCTAAGACAGAACACCTCTATTAGTCGCTTTGTTAATGATAATTATATATACATCGACCAAAGCAATCAATTAACCCAGTACTTCATGCTTTCCTTGGTTTATAAAATCAAAAAAATGGGTGGAGATGAAGAAGCATTTGATTATGTGTATTAAGAAAGACTTATTTTTTGTGAAGCAAAAAATTTAGTCTTTCTAATCCCGAGGTGTGTAATTGACGGAGTGTCTTTAAGATTAAAATTTAACAAAAAGTTATTATTAGAAATCAATTACTCTACCTCGGGATAGGTCGTTTCTAATTTTGAAGGAGTT
>CAJBKH010000168.1 GCA_903953615.1 uncultured Bacteroidota bacterium | reverse complement strand
TGAAATTTTTATTTTTCAGAGATGAAGGGTGAGCCTGCGCGAGAAGAAAAATGAAAATTTCTCATTCGTGGTGGGCTTTTTTGGTTACTTTTTTGCCCACCAAGTATTCGCTTTGATGCCTTAATTAAAAATTAAATTATCAAAACACAAAAAAGTAAGAGAATAAGCTTTGCAAAGCAAAGCTCATTAGCAACAAACTTTTGACAAAATACAACCCGTGTTAAACCCATCCCGATTCCTATCGGGACGTAAAAATTTCTTTCAGTCAGATATGAAGGGCGAGCTCTTCACTGGTCTCAAATTGCTTAATTCGCTGGGAAATAAATATCAAAGGTTGCACCTTTCTCTAGGGCACTTGTTGCACTAATAATCCCATTGTGATTCTCTACGATTTTTTTTACAATGGCAAGTCCAATCCCAGTGCCACTATACACCTCTTTACCATGTAATTTTTGAAACACTTCAAAAATGCGCTCGCTGAAATGGGGCTCAAAACCAATGCCATTGTCTTTGATGGTAATATGACAATAATTTTTTTCGGGCGAAAGCTTTTCGTTGTTTAATTTACTACCTTTTACCATGCTGCTCTTAACAACAATATGTGAAGGGATATTAGGCTGCGAAAATTTGAGTGCATTGCTAATGAGGTTGTACATGAGTTGGCGGAACTGAAACGCAATGATGTTGGCGGAGCCGAGTTCTTTGGCTTCTATGGTTGCATTTTTTTCCTGAATGGTATCTTTGAGTTCGGCTTTTACTTCTTCTAAAATAAGATTGAGGTCTGTTTTTTCGAACTTTAATTCGGTGGTGGCAACGCGCGAAAAGGCAAGTAAATCGTCAATGAGTTGCTGCATACGACTGGCGGCATCTTGCATGCGTTGAAAATTATATTTACCAATGTCCGATAAATTGTCATTTTCTTTTTTAAGGATGATGGTAACAAAGGTTTGTATTTTGCGCAGCGGTTCTTGCAAATCGTGACTCGAGATATAAGTAAAGGCTAGCAATTCTTTGTTGGCGATGATGAGCTCGGCAGCGCGTTTTTCTTTCTCTTCATTTTGAAAAGCCAATTCAATGTTCGCAATACCAAGTTCTGCTGCTCGTTTTTCTTTCTCATCGTTTTGAAAAGCCAATTCTTTGTTGGCAATGCCCAATTCTGCTGCGCGCTTTTCTTTCTCTTCATTTTGAAACAGTAGTTCTTTGTTGGCAATGCCTAACTCAGCTGCGCGTTTTTCTTTTTCCTCATTTTGAAAAAGCAATTCTTTATTGGCAATTCCCAGCTCGGCTGCACGTTTTTCTTTTTCTTCGTCTTGGTAAGCCAATTCAATATTGGCAATGCCTAACTCTGCTGCGCGTTTTCCTTTTTCTTTGTCTTGATAAGCCAATTCAATGTTCGCAATGCCTAACTCTGCTGCACGTTTTCCTTTCTCCTCATCTTGAAACACCAATTCTTTGTTGGCAATGCCTAACTCGGCTGCGCGTTTTCCCTTTTCTTCTTTTTGAAAGGCGAGTTCTTCGTTGGCAACCTTTAGCTCTGCCGCCAGTTTTTCCATCTCCTTCTTAAGAAGGCCATAGGCTTTGTTGGCAGTGCTCAATTCATCCTCAGTTGTTTTATTAATTTTAGTCATCATTGTGTCGCATTTTTTTAGTTTTTTTGTATCATTTTTTGGTTGACTTCGCTATAAAACAAAATTATTTTGTTCTGTAAGCACAAAGTTTTCTCTTGTCTGAGGCGCACTATTGCCTTGCGCTATCATGGCCAATGTCAGATGAATGATCTTTATGAATTGGGCAAATTCAGAGGGTTTCCGAATGTAAAATTGCGCCCCATTTTTGAATAATTGATTGACCCTGTCTTGTTCAAAGGAGGTAGAGAAAATAATAACAGGTAGTTGTTTCAGTTTTTCATTAAACTTTATTTCTTCTAAACATTCGAACCCATTTTTGCGTGGCATATTCAAGTCGAGAAAAAGAACATCGGGGAGTTCGGTGGATTCGTTGGCGAGTAGGTGCATGAGTTGCTCTCCATCGTGTACCGTCATCAATTTTGTTGGTAGTAGTAATTCATCCAATGCCTCTTTAAAAAAAATACAATCGTCGGTATCGTCATCGGCTAGCAGAATAATCATCTGTTTTAATTTCATATGTTAAGGATTTATTTTAATTAATTAGTTGAATTATGTTACACCAATTGGCTTTTATTGCTTACAAATTTTTCTCTCGACCGTCAAAGGGTTCTTTTTCTAAAACCATTGTAATGGCATGGTGTATGGTTTGTTTGAGTTGTTCGAGGTTCTCTGATTTGCGAATAAAATAGTGCGCACCGATCTTGAAGAGGGCATTTAAAATATCCTTTTCATATTTCAGGTCTATGGGGTAGGCGGTTGAAAACATAATGACTGGTATGTCTTTCAACTTCTCATTTTCTTTAATCTCAGTAAAGCACTCGAACCCATTTTTGCGGGGCATGTTCAGGTCGAGAAAAAGAACATCAGGCAAATTTTTTGAGTATTCAGATAGGTAATGCATTAGTTGTTCTCCATCGTGTAACGTTGTTAAGTGAAGGAATAGTGGCAATTCTTCTAATGCTTCTTTAAAAAAGAGGCAATCATCAATATCATCATCGACAAGAAGAACATTGAAATGTTGTAGTTTCATTCTATAAATTTAGCAATTAATGCTAAGTATAAACATTCGATTTAAGCGTTGCCATTTGCGAAACCAATTAAATTTTGGGGTTTCTTGCAAATTGAATTTTTAAATGTTTATAACATTAGCTTTCTAGTTATGCAAGTACTACATTAATAGTTGCCATGGTGTTGTAAAGCTTTAGAAAGAATTTACATAATTCACATATTTTGACTTAAAAACTATCATTTGACTTTAATGTGACAATCTTGATGTTCTTTGCTTCGCAAGTGAAAAGTTCTCCAACATTGTGAGGAAATTTTATTTTACATTTGTTTCCTCTTCTAGCGTATGCCTAAATTTAAACTGCCCCACCGCAAACCCACCCAAAGTAACCTTTCGGCAAAATCAGGTATGCTGCCCGAGAGCATGGTTTATGTGGGCAAAGAAAGAACAGGCGAGGTAATTCTCCATGTCATCAACTACGATGAAAACATACTCGAAGAACAAGTGTTGCAGAAGGTGGCTGAATGCGAGCATTATAAATTGCAAGATACTGTCACATGGATTGCAGTGAATGGGGTACACCAAGCTAGTTTGGTACAAGAGGTGTGCGAGTCGTTTAATATTCACCCCCTCATCCAAGAGGATATTTTAAACACCCAACAACGCACCAAAATAGAAGAGTTCGAAAATTATTTGTTCGTTACGTTTAAAAATATTTTTGTTCCTAAGGACAGCACCGAAATAGAAACCGAACAAATCAGCATGATACTCGGTCATAATTTTTTGTTGACGTTTCAAGAAACACCCAGTCCATTTTTCGAAGAAATTAAACAACGCATACGCACTAGCAAGGGCACCATCCGTCAGCGCAAGGCCGATTACTTAATGTATAAAATTTTAGATGCTGCGGTCGACCAATACTTTGTAATGATAGATCGCATTAGCAATAAGGTGGAGGACATCGAAGAGGAAACCATGTATTATCCGAATTCTAAAACATCCTTTAAAATCCAAGCTATTAAAAAGGAAATTATGCTGTTAAATAAGCATATTTTGCCCATGCGCGAGGCCCTTAATAAATTAGAAGCAGGTGCTTCAGATCTCATTGAACCTCGCAATATCAATTATTTTCGTGATGTATATGACCATACCTTCCAAGCGTATGATACCATCGAAAATCACCGCAGTTTATTGAGTGATTTAATGAATATTTATTTCACTACGACTAGTAACCGGCTAAACCAAGTGATGAAAGTGCTGACCATTATTAGCACCATCTTTATGCCATTAAGCTTCTTAGCAGGCGTGTTTGGCATGAACTTTAAGTATTTCCCTGGCATCGACTACCAGTATGGGTATCATATTTTCTGGATCATCGTTTTAGTTTCTGTCACCGGCATGATGGTGTACTTTAGGCGCAAAAAGTGGTTCTAGTAGGTCGGAGGCTTGAGAATGGTTTGTCATCTTATTTGCCGAAGCGCAAATAAGTCGCCAAACCAAGTTCTGGGAGCTATAAGCATCTTAAAAAAAACATACCGAATGGTATGTTTTTCTCAAATCGATCCCTTCTCCCTAAAAACGCCTTCTATCGAAAGCCTATACCCATCAATAAAAAGCGATACTTACTGCCTCCTTCCCGTCACCCTGTCCCGATAGCTATCGGGAGTCGAAGGGCCCAAAGAAGCCACCAACCACCACCCAAGTACAACTCCTCCGAAGCAACACTGCTTATACTCAAAAGTGATAGTTATCAGTTCTTTAAAAACACTTCTTTCCCACTATGCCCCTATTTCAAATAAAAGAATTAAATTTGCACCCTTTAAATAAAATGTCTACACCTAAATTCCATTCCCTCAAAATAAAAGATGTCAGAAGAGAAACCGCTGACTGTGTTTCAGTAGCTTTTGAAATTCCGTCCGACTTAAGCACCGACTATAGTTACAAACAAGGTCAGTCGATTACCTTGCGCAGATTGTTCGAAGGCGAGGATGTAAGACGTTCGTACTCGGTTTGCAGCAGTCCTTTGGATGGCGAATTGCGTGTGGCCATCAAGCAAGTTGAGAATGGTTTGTTTTCTACTTATGCCAACAAACATTTAAATGCTGGCGATATGATTGATGTAATGACCCCAACTGGTCATTTTTATACTGAGCTAAATCCTGCGAATAAAAAACACTATGTGGCCTTTGCTGCAGGTAGTGGTATCACCCCTATATTGAGTATCATTAAAACGACTTTGGCTACCGAGCCTCAGAGTACTTTTACCTTGGTATACGGCAATAAAAATACACACTCTATTATTTTCTTAGAAGAAATAGAAGCAATAAAAAATAGACATATCGGGCAGTTCCAAGTATTCCATGTATTAAGTCGCGAGAGTGTTGATGTGCCGATTCTAAATGGTAGAATCAACAACGAAAAATGTGTTCAATTCTTAGATAATAAATTAATTGAAACGGGCAGCATCGATGAGTTGTTTGTTTGCGGACCAGAAGACATGATCATGGCGGTAAAAGACACTGCCATTGCCAAAGGCATTGACAGCAAACACATCCACTTCGAATTGTTTACAAGCCCTACCCAAGCGGCTGTGAAACACGAAAACAAAGTGGTAGAAAAAGTAAGCGATGGCGTTAGAAAAGCAAAAGTATCTGTGAAAATCGACGGCATTACGCATAATATGGAATTGCCATTTGGTGGGGATACCATTTTAGATGCGGCTTTAAAAGCAGGTGCCGATTTACCATTTGCTTGTAAAGGCGGTGTATGCTGTACTTGTCGCGCCAAGGTGACCAAAGGTACTGTTGAAATGGACATGAACTTTGCTTTGGAAGAAGACGAAGTAGAGAAAGGTTATATCCTTACTTGCCAGTCGCACCCAACCAGCGAAGAAGTATTTGTAGATTTCGATCAGAAATAATTTATAACTTCTTTTTTTTCCTATGATAGGTGTCATGCTTTGTAGCTAGTTGAATCCCTTTGTCCGTTTTTAGGTAACTTTGTAGGCATCAACATACAATACAAATGAAAAATATTTTACTCCTCGTTTTTGCCTTCAGTGCATGGCATATTCAGGCCCAATTTAAAGAGCTTTCTTTACCAATGAGCAAGGGCGCTCAGAATGGTTTTAAAATTAAGATGGATTCTGTCGACCAAACTTTGGCTTTCGATATCATGGAGAAAACCATTGCTGACAAAGACCCAAAGGTAGATGCCTCTATTATCTCTTTTAACGAATTGTTTTTTCATAATACAATCCTTACGTCAATTAGTGCTAAACCGATTGATGTATACGCCCGTTTCGATGGTGCAGATACCAGCTTAATGCTATTTGTTGATTTAGGAACTGGTTTTGTGAGCACTGCGACTAATCCAACCGAGGCCAATGGCGTTCAACAACTCGGTTTGGCGATTCAACAAAAAACTAAGGCCATATTGCATCAGGCGGCTATTGATTCACTAAAAGCACTCATTCAAAGAACAGAAGCACAACTCGAGCGTGTAGGCGATGACTTAAAAGCAGCAGAGGATGCCATTCGCAATAACATCAAAGGCGCTGGAAAAGACGATAAGCAAGTGGCAAAAACAGAAACCAAATTGCAAGATAACAAGGCTGAGATAATGCAAACAGATACCTTGATTATGCGCAAGCAAAAAGACTTTGATGCTTTTCCGTTGAACAATATTAAATCGGAAAATGACATTAAAAATGCGGCATTGAAAGCCAACAGAAACGCCCATAAAAAATTAGTAAAAGCCAATGTTATATCAGAAAATAAAATACTCAACTACAAAGTTGAAATTGATTTGAACAATGCGAAAAAAACATTAGCTGCAGATGATAAAAAAGAATTGCGAAGAATTGAAAAAAACATTGATAAACTGAATCAAAAAATTGCAAAAGAAAAAAATGCAATTGCAGAAAACAATTCACGGATGAAAGTATATACAGCAGCCATCGTCGCCGATAGCACTGTTGTTTCTGCCAATGAGGGCAAACTCCATGCATTCGACGAAGCAGGCCGTTTAAAAGAATTAAAACAACTGCGCGCTAAAAGCGAAAAGTTAAAGGCCAAAACAGAGAAACAACAAACTGCAATTGTAGAGAATAAGCAAGAAGCCGAACAAAAAAGAAAAGAAGCCGAAGCCGCTGCAAAACAAGTTGAACGCCTCAAAATGAAACAAGCCATTCTCAAAGCCGAGCTCGATGCTTTGCGGGCACATTTAGACACTATGGAGCAATAAAATAAAAGGATAATTCTTTTATGTGGGTTTTCTCACCTTATTTTGCAGTATATCTTAAATTTCAAATGATTGCGATAATTACACTAATAGAATTAAAAAATCCACTGAAGTTTTTCGCGCTTTCATACAATGCTTTGCAAATCATTAAACAAATGAAAAGCACTGCGGTGGTACAATACAAGTCAACTGGCCTATGGACCACCCATTACACCATGTCTTTATGGAATAATAAAGAAGATATGCAGACCTTTGCCCGAAGTGGAGCGCACTTAGAAGCTATGAAACAAAGTGCCAAATTGGCCAAGATCATAAAAACTTTGAGCATAGAATCAGCTACACTTCCAGATTGGAAAACTGCTAAACAACGCATACAAAAAGAAGGCAAATCATTGACCTATTAAACACGATTATTTTGTTAAAAAAAGAAAAAAAAGCAGCCACAGTAAAAACCGATTTGCATCCCCGCAATCTCCATCGCTCGCGCTACGATTTCGATGCATTAACTGCCAGCTTGCCGGCCCTTAAACCCTTTGTTATACCAAGTCCTGTTGGTACAGCTACCATCGATTTTAGCAATGCCGATGCAGTAAAAATGTTGAACAAGGCCATCTTAAAACAGATGTATTTAATTGCACATTGGGACTTACCAGACAACTACCTCTGTCCTCCTATTCCTGGGCGTGCAGATTATATCCATTACATGGCCGATCTATTGGCCGAAGGCCATAAAGCGGGCGTGCCCATTGGCGAACAGATTAAAGTTTTAGACATTGGTACGGGTGCTAATGTTATTTATCCTATGCTTGGTCACACCACCTATGGTTGGCAATTTGTAGGGTCGGATATCGATGCCATCGCCATACGCAATGCGCGAAAAATCATTGATGAAAATCCGAATTTAAAAGGTGCCATTACCTGTCGTTTGCAAGTGGCATCGGGCAGAGTTTTTAGACAAGTGGTTCAAGCCGATGAATACTTCGATTTAACCATGTGTAATCCGCCTTTTCACAGCTCGGCCGAAGAAGCCATGGCAGGCACCAATCGCAAGTGGAAAAATTTGGGATTAAGTAAAACCAAACACAGTCAATTAAATTTTGGTGGTCAAAGCAAAGAGCTATGGTGCCCCGGTGGCGAAACGCTTTTTATAGATACCATGATAAGTGAAAGTGCATACCTTGGAAAACAATGTTTATGGTTCAGTACTTTGGTTTCGAAAAAAGAAAAGTTGGCAGGCATTTATAAAGCGCTGCGCAAAGTAAAAGCTTTAGACATTCGCACCATCGAAATGACCCAAGGTCAAAAGACCATACGCGCAGTGGCCTGGACCTTCCAAACACCGCAAGCGCAAGCCGAATGGCGCGCCAAAAGATGGACTTAGATTTTTAAATAAGTTTTCTATTTTCTCGCTTATATTTGTTTTATGCTTCGTTTTGAACTTATCAAAAAAGAAAACATTAACAGTATTATTCCACTGCTAAAAATATTGGCACCTCAAATGGAGGAGACGCTATTAAACGAACGTTTAGCAGACATGGTGCAAAATCACAATTACGAATGTGTAGGTGTGTATGATGCCGACAAATTAATTGGCATGAGTGGTTTATGGATATTGAACAAATACTATGTAGGCAAACACATAGAACCCGACAATGTCATGGTATTGCCCGAATACAGAGGTAGCGGTATAGGTGAGCAACTCCTTGAATGGATTACAGCGTATGGGAAATCGCAAGGTTGCGTAGCTTCCGAATTAAATTGTTATGTGAACAACAGCGAAAGTTTAAAATTTTGGTTAAACAATGGGTACAAAGTTTTAGGCTTTCACTGTCAGAAAAAATTTGAAGAATAAATATACCGATGTGCTATTCATTACAAGTTGATACCTCTGTTTCGAATCTCGAAAAACGATTGAACCGTCCGGTATCACTTAAGAAATACAAACAAGGTTTGCAGTTGGGTTTTGTGCATCCGAGCACACCTGTTGTAACTTCGGAACATCCCAATGAAATCACCGATTTAGAATGGGGTCTTATTCCCTTTTGGGCCAAAGACAAAAGCATACAAAAAAATACTTTGAATGCGAAAATAGAAACCCTACACGAAAAACCTTCTTTCCGCAACATTATCAACCAACGCTGCCTCGTGATTGTGAATGGTTTTTTTGAATTCCAATGGCTAGATGAAAAAGGCAAAAAGAAACAAAAATATTTGATCACCCTGCCCGAAAGCGAACTGTTTTGCTTGGGTGGCTTATGGAGTGAATGGGTAGATAAAACAACAGGTGAGGCCTTGCAGACTTTTACGATTGTAACCACAGAGGCCAATGCATTGATGCGCGAAATTCACAACACCAAACAACGCATGCCTGTAATACTTACACCTCAAAACGAAGAGGACTGGCTGCATGGACAAGCCATTGAACGCTTCGCCCATCCAGAAGTGGAATTAAAAGCAGAAATGGTTTAATAATTTAACTTTTTACGTCAATTAGTGCGTTATAATGCACTTCAAAGTTTAATTAAGTCTCATAATTGAATTTTTTATTAACAAAGTGCACTAAACAGCACTTTTTGCAAAATTTAAACATATTTGCTTATATTTGCATTTAAAAGAGCCATATAATGCACTTTAAAGAATTAATAAAAGCCATAAAGGAACGCAGAGAGATGATGCAAGTGAACCAAGAAACACTTGCAGAGCTAGCAGGTGTTGGACTTCGCACCCTCAAACAATTTGAGAGTGGCAAAGGCAATCCTACCTTATTAACCTTGCAAAAACTATCTGATGTTTTAGGTCTTGAGTTGCAATTACAAGTTAAAAAAACAAAATCATCTAAATGAGGCAAGCACAAGTCTTATATAAAAATGAAGCTGCGGGTTTACTAATACAGCTTGACAATGGCTCCTTCAGTTTCAAATACAACGAGGCTTGGTTAGCAAATAACAGCAAACCTGCCATTAGTTTAACCCTCCCTAAAAGAAAGAAAGCCTATGTAGCACCTTCCCTTTTCCCATTTTTCTTTAACATGCTGCCCGAAGGCAACAACAAAGAGAGTATATGCCAGTCGCTGCGAATAGATGAAGACGATTATTTTGGATTGCTACTAAATACTGCCATGGTCGATACCATAGGCGCTGTCACCATTGTAAAAATAGAAGAAGAATGAGTATAAAAGTGTTAAAATACTGCCCTGGCACCTTGGCCGAAGGTCATACTACCTACAGCAATTTATGCTTAAAAAGGGTTTTTAATGGCAAACGCGTTAACCATGTATTGCCTTACAACTCGCCTATGCACAATTCTAATACAGAGGGATTGTTCGATGAAAACCGACAACGCATTTCTATTTCTGGTGTTCAAGCCAAATTTTCGGTCGTATTAGAAAAAAATAAATTGCGCTTAGTCAATGCCAACGAGCGCGGTACCTATATTTTAAAACCTATACCAAGGGGTGTAAAAAATGCTGATCAAATGCCTGCCAACGAACATTTAACCATGCAAATTGCAAGACAAGTTTACGGGATTGAAACGGCCGAAAATGCACTCATTTTTTTCAAGGATGGAACACCTGCCTATCTTACCAAACGCTTCGATGTAAAAGCAGATGGTAGCAAATGGGCCCAAGATGATTTCGCCTCCTTAGCCGGCAGAACCGCCCCCACCCATGGCGAACATTACAAGTATCTAGGTAGCTATTTCGACCTTTTTGAATTAATGAAATTGCATTTGCCAGCCTATAAAATAGAAGGGCCTAAACTTTTTAAACTACTGCTATTTAATTATCTCTTCTCAAATGGCGATGCACATTTCAAAAATTTTTCACTTTTAGAAACGCCCTTGGGCGATTACCGTTTGAGTCCTGCATACGATTTATTGAATACCCGTTTGCATATAGCCGATAGAGACTTTGCTTTAGACCATGGCTTATTGCCGCCCACTAAAAAGAACGGTAGCATCTTGCATCAATTTAAAACCTTGGGACAATTGGCAGGGATGAGCCCCAAACAAATTGAAGGTGCCTTAAACACAATTACGAATGGCACTGAGCGTGCTTCAATATTAGTGAAAACCTCTTATCTTAATGATAAAGCCATGCGCAACTATTGGCAATCCTATCAAGGAAAAATAAAAAAATTAATGGGTTAAACCTGCACTAGTTCACCAACTGTCCGGTTAAACCTAACAATTGGGTTTCAGCTAATTTAGCGATGTATTGATTACTGATATAGCGGTAATAAGTTTCCTCATAACTGCGTTGCGCCTCTTTTAATTCGATGATGGTATTCTGACCGTTTTTAAAGCGCAATTGCATTAAATCCATGTACTGCTTAGCAGTACCGATTGCAAGCTCGTCAGATTGAATCTGTACAAGTGCAGTGTTATAATTTTCCCATATTTGTTGATAGGTCGCTTGCACCGTTTGCAAGGTCAATTGTTCCCGCCACTGACTGCTTTGTACATTCAACTTGGCATTGGCATTGTTTTGTGCATTCACATGTCCAGTAAACAGCGGCACCGACAAGCTAATCCCCGCTTGCGGACCATTGCTTTGATTCAACAAAGCAAAACCTGCTTGGCTCTGGGTTAAGTTATAATTATAAGCACCTGTTAAACGCACCAAAGGTGAACGGGCTGCAGCAATTTCTTTTTGGGTTTGTTCGGCTATGTCCAATTGATGATGGGCCAGCATTAAATCGGGATTGCGCACCAACATTGAATCGAGTTCACCTTTTTGCAAAGGTGCATTGCGTAAAGCAAAAGGTTCCACTAAGTACATACTATCGGCCTTGATGCTCAAAATTAAATTCAAATCGGTGTAGGCATTTTTAATAATCGCCTGTTGAGATAGTAAACTTTGTTTCCTAGTTTCTAAATCCATTTGTGCTAAATACACATCGGTATTATTAGCCACACCTGCTACTTGACGGGCTTTCACAATTTCTAATCGCTGCTCGCTCAACTCATTCAATTGTTTTACAACGGCTAAATATTGTTGCTGACGGACAATGTTGCTATAACTCATGATCACACGGCTAATGGTGTTTTGAATTTGGGCTTGCAATTGGGTATTGCCTACTCTGTCTAATGCTTCTAATCGGTGTTTGGTAGCAAACATTCTCATACCATCGTAAAGGGTGTATGTGCCCAAAATATTGGCATTTAAAGTATTGTTAAAAACTCCTTTGCGTATAATCGTTGTCCCATTCGCAAATTCTTGATTGATATCGGTAATGGAAGGATTATCGCTCGCATTGATACTGACTGTTGGCAACATGCCTGCATTACCCGCATGGTTATTGTTATGTGCTATTTGTGCATCGTTGCGGGCAATTTGCAATTGTAAATTATTCGCAAGGGCTGTTTGTATAGCACTGCTTAAACCCATGCTTGTTTGTGCCAATACAGCCACACTCGTTAACGAAAAAAATAGCAATAATTTAATCTTCATGGTTTTGGTATTTTTTGTTACTTGAAAGATAAGAATAAATAGCAGGGATGACGAAAAGGGTTAACATCAAGGAGAAGATAATACCACCCACAATTACAACGCCTAAAGAAATTCTACTAGTGGCTGCTGCTCCTAATGATAACGCAATTGGCAAGGCCCCTAAAGCAGTTGCTAAACTGGTCATTAAAATGGGGCGCATTCTGTAAACAGCCGCTTCTATCAAAGCCGACATTTTATCCATGCCTTCTTCTCTTTTTTTGTTAGAAAATTCAACAATCAAAATACCATTCTTGGTTACTAAACCAATCAACATGATCATACCAATTTGCGAGAATATATTAAAGGTATTACCCGTTATCCAAAGCGACAAAAAGGCCCCTGCAAAGGCCATAGGAACTGTTAAAATAATAATAATTGGATCAATAAAACTTTCGAATTGCGCAGAAAGCACTAGAAATATGAGCACCACTGCCAACAACAAAGCGAACATGGTATTCGAAGAACTTTCTGCAAAATCGCGCGAGGGACCACTTAAAGAAGTGGTGAAACTTTCGTCTAATAACTGAGCCCCAATGTCTTGCATGGCTTTTACCCCATCGCCTGTTGTTTTTCCTGGTGCTAACGAAGCCGAAACAGTGGCCGATTTAAAACGGTTGTAGTGGTATAATTGCGGAGGATTGCTGCTCTCTACGATGTTCACCACAGAACTCAATTGTATGTTTTCACCTCTGTTATTTCTCACGTAAAATTGGTTCAAATCAGTAGGTTCATCTCTACTTTCACGGCTCATTTGTCCAATGATTTGGTATTGCTTGCCGTTCATTAAAAAAT
>CAJBKH010000167.1 GCA_903953615.1 uncultured Bacteroidota bacterium | reverse complement strand
ATGGTATTGCACTTGCTGACGATGGTTATTTGTATGCTACTTCTAATGCAGGGAACAATTGGAAACAAGTAAGTACAATTGGGGTCTATAAAGATTTTAGTATGTATGATAAAACCAATGGCAAAGGTTATGCGGTTGGTAATAGCGGCCTTATGGCTGTAATTGATTTTGCAGGGTATTCGACCAATAAATTAGTTAAAAAATTAATCAACCCTATAATTCTGAGCGATGATTTTGGTGCTGTTGCAGCTGTAAATGTAAGTGATGTATTTATGGCGTCTGCTACAGGTAATAAAATATATAAAGCAGTAATCAATGGCGATAAAGCGAGCTATACCAATATTGGTACTATTGGTTCAATTGCAGGTTTTAAAGCTGCCGCATTTACAACAGCTACTAAAGGGGCTTTATTAACTAATACTGGTAAAGTATATAATTGTATTTACAGCGGTAGTTATTCTTTTACCGATATTACAATTAGTGCTTCTACTTATTCTGATATTAGCATAAAAAGTAGTGGTGAGTTATATGCACTTAATTCCGCAAGTACATCTCAATTGCATAGCAGCAACGCAGGCTGGACCAGTTTATCTACCGTTGCAGGCACAACCATCAGCCCCGTGAATGCTATTTACATAAAATCTACTAACGTTTTAGTTGTAGGTAATACAGGCACTGTATTAGAACATACTGGTGCCTCTTTTATTGATAATAGCTTAAAAACTGATCCACTTATACTGCGCGATATTTATGCAGTAAACACCACTGCTTCCACCTCAACCAATACAGCCTTTGCAGTTGGTGATGATGGCACTGTTATTAAAACAATCGATGCAGGAGTTACTTGGCAAACACTTAATAGTGCAACTGCTAGTCAATTAAATGCAGTAGCTTTAGAGAATACTACTACAGGAATTGCAGTTGGGAATAATGGTACAGCACTGAAAATTACTAGCTCTGGTATTTCAAGTGTTACTAGTGGTACAAAAAATAATTTATACGATGCCTGCTACAACAGCAGTGTGCCCCGATATACCATTGCAGGGCAAAATAAAACTGTAATGCAAACTACCAATAGTGGTGCCTCATATACCACGCTCAGCGCAACAGGTAGTAATAGCGCAACCATTTATACCATAGGCGATGTTGGTTCAAATATTAGTTTAGCTGGAAGTAATGGATATGTTAATAGATACAATAGCAGTTGGTATAATTGTTATAAAATGCCTTATAGCTTAACCGCTATAAATATCAATAAAGCGAACGGTCAAGGTATGATAGTTGGTAATAATAACACCACACTTTATACCAACGATAGAGGTTATACTTGGACCTTGAATAAGCCATATAAACTAACATCAACAAGCAGTACAATATATAATTTTACAGGTGTTGCTGTTTGGAGTTCTACAAAAATCTATACAAGTGCTACTTGTAATGTTACTTTTACACCGTTCTTGTTTAATAATTTGCAGGCTAGTTCTAAATCAGATTATACTGGATTAGGGGCTAATCAGATATGGAACGATGTGCAAATTGGCGAAAATGGCATAGGTTATATTTGTGGCAACGCGCTTAATTATTATAAATTTAATGCTGTTTCAGGTACACCATTGGCATGTATCGCTGGCACTTCTGCAGGTCTCTCTTCAGCCGACTTATTGAGTGTTAGTATTAATTATAATCAAGTATTTTTTGTCGGTACACTTAAAACATTTTTTAATGTGAATGATATTACAATCACTACTCCTAGCATAACCAATTTATCATCAAATTTACCATCAAGTGTATCTAGCTCGGCAACGCTCAACCGTTATGTAGCCTACGATAAAACCAATGGTATTATTTTAGGGGATAATGGTGTCGTAGTTCGTGTTTGGGATAATAATGGAAGTCTCACTTCCGACGATAAAACATCGTTTAATAATAATGGAACTGCTGTAACTTATAATTTATCTGCTGTAGATTACTCTACGCGTAACCATGCTATTTTTGCGGGTGCTAGTGGTCATATAAAGAACCTTGAAACCGAAAAACAATTTACTAGTTTGTTCTGGTATGATAAATTAGGAAGAATGGTAGTAAGCCAAAATACCAAACAATATAATAAAACTACCAAGGCTTATAGTTACACGCAATACGACGACTTGGGGCGTATCACCGAGGTGGGCGAAATAGCTCAAACTAATAGTATCAATCAGCAATACGCTAATCGCCAATTGGATGATGCGCTTTTTGCTACTTGGATAAGTGGAGGCGCTCGTACAGAGGTTACACAAACTTGGTATGATGTTCAATTTGCACCTGGAGGCACTTTAATCCAAATTAATTTGCGCAAACGTGTAGCTTCTGTTACATACGAAGATACATATGATGGCAATTCAGCCACCTATCAAAGTGCAACCCATTACAGTTACGATATACATGGCAATGTAAATCATATGGCACAGGAGATTAAAGAAGCAAAATTAGTAGCAACTGGCTTAAACATAAAATACATTGACTACGATTACGATTTAGTAAGTGGTAAGGTAAATAAAGTATCCTATAACCCAGGGAAAAAGGACCAATACTACCATCGTTACGAATACGATGCAGATAACAGAATTACCCAAGTATTTACAAGCCGCGATAATATTTGGTGGGACAATGATGCTAAATACAAATATTATAATCATGGTCCAATGGCTCGAACTGTAATTGGCGATATTGAAGTGCAGGGCCTCGATTATGCCTATACATTGCATGGTTGGCTAAAAGGGGTTAATAGTAATACCTTACAACCCGATAGAGACATGGGTAAAGATGGTAATCCAGGCAGTACTCGACAATTTGTGGCGCGCGATGCCATGGGCTTTACCTTGGGTTATTACTCAGGCGATTACCAAAGCACCAAATCAATGAGCACTACTCAGAATTTTGAAGCACAAACCACAAGCAGCGACTTGTTAGCAGCCAGAAACGATTTATACAATGGAAATATCAGTAGTATGGTAACTGCCATGCCCGATGTGAGTACTTACAATACCTCGCGCACAATAACGCCAAGTGTTAGAGGTGGAGCCTATAAATACGACCAATTGAACCGTTTGATAGAAGCCCGAAGCTTCTTTAATGTGACAATTGCCAGCAATACTTGGCAAAGCACAGGAGGTAGCCCCCCTGTAGATTATCTCGAAAACTTTACTTACGATGCCATGGGTAATATAAAACATGTCAACCGATGGGGTAATGGAGGGGTGCAAATGGATAACATGGATTATAAATACAACACCAATACCGCTGGCGACTTGTTGAGTAATAAACTATATGCGGTAGATGAGCAAGTGGCCGATGGCAATTATACCGATGATATTGATGACCAAGTGCGTACACCAAATTCACCATGGAACAACAAAGTGAGCGAGGTGAATAAATACAACAATTATAGGTACGATGAGTTAGGTAATTTAATGCGTGATAGTGCTGAAGGTATTCAGAACATAGAGTGGAATGTATATGGTAAAATTAAAAAGGTTACACGTTATAGCGCCAGTGCCAAACCCGACTTAGAATTTATATACGATGCAGGGGGAAATAGGGTTTGTAAAATTATAAAACCTAAGCCTTTAAATTGCAATACTTACAAATATTCTTATTATCTTCGTGATGCGCAGGGCAATGAAATGGCACATTACGAATTAAAAACCAACTCAGCTTGTAACCACGATACTTTATTCGTTACTGAGCACGCTATTTATGGTAGCAGTAGGTTAGGAGTTGATAATCGAAGGGCCATACTTTATAATGGAGCTGATGTAAGTGCCGATACAACCACTACCACATACAGAAGGTTAGGATTTAAGAGTTATGAATTGAGTAACCATTTAGGAAATGTATTAGTAACAATAAGCGATAAAAAAATACCGAAACGCTTAACAGGTGGAATAGGGGCAATTGATTATTTTAATCCAGATATAAACACTATAACCGACTACTATGCCTTCGGTAGTCCAATGCCAACGCGCACTTGGAGCGACCCGAATAGTAAGTACAAGTATGGGTTTAATGGGAAAGAAAAGGATAACGAAACTACTGTTGAAGGTGGAGATTATGATTTCGGTGCGAGGATATATGATAGCAGGTTGGGAAGGTGGTTGAGTTTGGATCCATTGATGAACTTGTATCCAGATATTAATCCATATTGCTTTGTAATGAATAGACCTACTCAGTTAGTAGATCCAAGTGGAAGAGAGCCTGTGCCTATTGGTGTGACTAGTTTAGCTGAAACGATGACAGCATTGCGTAAAGTTACATACAAATATAATGAATGGATTTCTATCCCAAGCTTTCCTTATTTCGCATGTGTAGAAAAAACAAGAGGAATTGAGTCATATGTTGAACTAAGCGCATATTTTGGGAGTAACTATTTTGGACTGGATAATGGGACAGGTAATTCTAAAAGATATTTATATTCTAAAAAATGGGGTTGGATAGATTTAAAACACGTGGCTGCCGCTGCACAAAGTGCAGATATAACAAGTACACAAATAGCATTAAGGCTAGGAGAAGATGTAGAAAATAGACAAGAGAACAAGGAATGGCCAAATAATAATAAAAATTCAGAGAAATCTGCTTGGGATTATGAAGATTTAGTTTCAAATTTAATTGGAGTAGGATTTCAAAAATATATGCAAACACCGGCTGCAAAAGGAAAAGATATTTTAACTAACCTTGAAAATTATTTAACTGATTTAGGATTCACTTCTGATCCTAATGAAGTTGGAAGTGATGGTGCATCACCAATGTCAAAATTATCGCAAGATTATAATAGTGAAACCCATGATCCAAATTACACTTATGATCCGGTAGATACTCTAGATAAAGATAAAAGAAATAATACAACAGATAAGTCAGTACTTGAAATCCAAAAAAAGAGAGAAGTAACAACAGGTAAAAATATTCGAGAACATATTCGAGACAGAAATCTACAAAATAAAGTAGAAGATCACACATACTAAAAATTATGAAATATAAAATACTTTTGATAGCAATAATTTTGAATAGTTGTTTCAATATTGACGAAGCGGATTACCAGGATGGAGTTCATTATAATTATAGTGAAGGCGTATTATCCAATCTATTTATTACTTTAAGGGGAAAGACAAAAAATTATTATTGCTTTTATACAAATGGAATGATTAGGTATATGTCTGATTCTAATAACAAATACCTAATTTATGACACGGTAGGTAATCTTGTTACAATGATGAATTCGAAACTCATTAACAATGAGAATAGTTATTATTATTCAACCTTAGATTCAACCTGTTTTTTAGTTTGTCACAATAATACATTTACATTAGAAATTAATAAAAACATAATAAAATGGATTGATACGAGTAAGTATCCAATTCTGCCAAATAACTATTCTTTAATACGAAAAAAAGATTCATTAGAAATTTATGGTTACACACACTTACAAAAAAATAAAAAAATAGCATCATATTCATTAGAGAATAAATCAGATTAGGGGTGGGTAATGTTCAAGATATAGTTATAGGTTAAAAAAGGCGAACTAAATGGCTGATATTATACAAAAAAATAAAAAATTGGAAAATTGGAATAATCTAAATCGTCTAAAAAAGCTTTTATTTCTTTGTCTGATTTTAAATTTAATCTTATATTCGAATTATTGTGATTCATTCAATTAGCACTTCATATTATACCACCTTCGGCAGTCCAATGCCAACGCGCACTTGGAGCGACCCGAATAGCAAGTACAAATATGGGTTTAATGGAAAGGAAATTGACAAAGGAGATGAAGGTATGGGAGGTGGAGGTTCTACATACGATTATGGGTTTAGAATTTACAATTCGAATTTAGGAAGGTTTTTAAGTGTAGATCCTTTATCAAAATCATACCCTTGGTATACTCCATATCAGTTTGCTGGCAACAAGCCAATTAGATGCGTTGATTTAGATGGGTTAGAGGAGTTATCTGTTACAGTCGAGAACAATCCTGCACAACCATTTATATCACAAGCTACAATTGTAATTACAATGCAATACACAATAGTTACCTCTGGTAGAGGTGCTGTTAGTGGACTTGACCCTAAAGCATTTCATGATAAGTATGCTCTTGGAAATACTACATTAATAATGTCGCAATTGCCTACTGCTGGGCATGAGGGAGTTGCTTTAACAGGATATCAATTAAAGTGGGCTAAAAAGGCCTTAGCAGGCAATGAAAGGGCAATGCGTAGATTGAAAAAGGATGGCATAGATCAGATATATAAAACAGAAGTGCAATATGATTACACTCTTGATGTAAGCCCCAATACAACTTTAGAAGGAGCCCTTGAAAAAATGTCGCAAAATATACAAGGAAGAGGTGTAATTATGGAAGCTATCCCAGATGCAAATATGTTAGCAAGTGATGGCCCAAACCTAAAAAAAGTGATGACAGATGCTAATGATTGGTTTAAGAAGACAAATGGTGGGGGTTGGAGTTCAAACGAAGTTTATAATTTTGCTGATAATTACATCATTTTACCAATCTCAACAAATATGACGACCTCTAAAACAGATAATGCTGTGCATGAGGCTGGGCACAATTCATCTATACTTCATCAGCATACATACTACCAAACAGGAGATTATGAATATTTCCATAAAGGACTTGCGAATAACGGAGTGGGAAATGGTGGGACGCTTATCTATCCAACAGAACAAAACACAATTAACATAATTAATGATTTATCCAACAGAGCAAAGGCAGCTGTATTTGCAACCTCTAAAACTCAATAATGCAAATTAATAAAAAAATATATCT
>CAJBKH010000166.1 GCA_903953615.1 uncultured Bacteroidota bacterium | reverse complement strand
TAATCCATATCAGAAAACCAAAGGTGGTGCACGCAAGCTTCTGCCGTTATTCTTTTCTCTCGTAATGGCAATACATTTTCAAAAAGGTTTGCTTCCGCTGCGGTTGAAATATGAAAGAAATGCAAACGATTGTTGTGCTTTTTCGCAATCTCTAAAACACGTTTTGTGGCAGAAACACAAGCTTCTTCGCTTCGTATCGAAGGGTGCAAAGCAAACGGAATATTTTCGCCATATATTTTGCGATACTTGATTGTATTGTGTTTAATTATTGCATCGTCTTCGCTGTGCAGAGCCGTTAATGTATTTGTTCTTGAGAAAAGTTTCTCTAAAAAATTTGGATAATTGGCGAGAATGCCTTCGTCGTTATTAAAATACAAGCCATCATCTGTAATGCCACAAACATTTTCATTGTCTGTCTTTAAAACTTCTTCTAAATTATTTTGATTGATGCCCATAAAGAAGGAATAGTTAGCTAAAGAAGTATTAGATGCTATGTTATACTTCTCTTCCAACAAAGCTTGGGTTAAGGTATTAGGAATGGTATTTGGCATCTCCATAAAAGATGTTATTCCCCCAGCAATTGCAGCTTTCGATTCAGAATAAATCGTACCCTTGTGGGTTAAACCAGGTTCGCGAAAATGAACCTGATCATCGATTACGCCTGGCAAAAGATACAAACCACTACCATCTATTATTTCTGCATTTAAGGTCGTTAGCTGATTGGCTATTGCTTCAATTCTTTCTCCTACTATTAATAAATCGGCCACGATTATTTTACCTTCATTGATGATATAGGCTTGTTTAATTAATTTTCTTTTCATTAGAAATTATGGATTACATCTGTCGCAGCTTATAGGATCGGCTTGCGTTTGTTCGTTTGGATATTTTAGTTCATGTATGTACTTACATTTGTGACATTCAAAAATATGACTGAGGGCATTGTTTGTCCCGTAATTGCAGAGCAAGCAAGGCAAACCGGGCTTAACTTTCACCACACCAAAACCAGGCATAAGGCAGGATGGACAAAAAGTATTGAGTTTCTGTGCCATTTTGTGAGTGACCTTTTCAATTACTTGCATGCGAATAGGATTATACAAAGCCCGCATGTCTGTTTCGATATATAGGGAACCATATTGTCGTAAAAAATACTGACTGTTTTGTAACAATTTCGCCTCACTATTTATTCCCTTTACTATTTCAGTAAAATCATTTTTAGCCTTTCTTAAAATCAAACCATGTGAAGGAAATTTTATAGCCTTTGCAAATTCAAAGACTTCTTTTTCAGTATCGACTTGTGCTGCATTAAAGTTGGTATCAGTACTAAGTTCTCTAACAATAATTTCCAACCCATTTAGTTTATCAATAAAGATTAAAAATTCATCATTTGCTGGAATAAAAAAAAGCGATGGATGGGGGCCAAACGACCCCTCACTTGCCATCGCTAAATCACAATTTTCCATTTCCATCGCCAACAAACATTTCTGTTTGAGTGTCGTCAATACGTCTTTCTGACGTTCAATTTCTCCTGTAAAGGTACCCAACTGATCAGTATCGAATTCAGAAGACACAAAACATTTAACGCGAATTTGCGCTTCTATTATTGGCGCAATTACCTTTTCCTTTCCGTGTTTTGTGGCGATTAGCAATCTTCTTCCTTCGAACATTTTTTAGTCTGTTATCCTTGGTTTATTTGAAAGCAATGACACAACATAGATGACCATAAAAAAACCTACAGATGCATACAGCCTAGATTCAATAATGTCTTCAGTAGCGTATGATAAAATCAAGACGGCGATTGTAAGCATTAAAAAAATGGTGGCTTTTACACTGATGCTATTCATATTATTCAATGTTTATAAAGGCTTCTATTTTTAAATTCTTAGGCTGATTTTGAATACTATTTCTCAAATCAAACAAAGCCTTTTGCAATTGTTTAATTTTACCTTCTCTTCGTTTAATATCCTCTTCGTTGCTTTGGATATTAATTTGATTGACATGGAACTGAATTTTCAATTGTACCATTTGCGTAACCAATGTCAATGCATCGTTGGCATTGAATTCACCTTTTATGAGTTGTAGTTGCATCTGTATATTTTAGTTTTATTGTCCTTGTCCTAGTGAGTATGCAGCCTTGCCATCAAATGTGTAAAGGTTTTCAGTTTTTATCGTATCGATATTTTGATCATTGGCTTTCTCTAGCAAGGTTAGAATGTTCGTTTTTTTCATTTCATTGCCGTCGCTTGGTTTGAATCGACAGCGCCAATGGTCGGTGCAAAATGTTTCTCTAAAACCATCAGGCCAAACTTTTATGCCCCTATTGGTGATCATGCTTAATTGTAAACCGCCATGTTCTATTTGGCGCACTTTCTCGGCCAAGGCATTGGCATCAGAACCGCCCCAGTGTATGAACACATCGACCCCTACCAAGGTTTTCTTAGCAGCATTTTTGCGTTGGTATTTTGGCAATTGAAGTGCAGAGCTATTGGCATATGAAACTGATTTTAGTAAACTTGGTTGACTACCTAAATTGGCAATCACTGCTTCGGCAAACTCCGTTGTGCTTACTTTTCTTTTACTGATACCTTCCTTAAAAATATCGTAAGTATGAATGCCCTCTTCTAAAGTTTTAAGCCAAGCATTCTGAACCTTTTCTGCTACCCCTGTTTGACCAATATGGTTTAACATCATGATAGCACCTTGTAACAACCCTGAAGGATTGGCTACATTTTGACCTGCTCTGCGTGGTGCCGAGCCGTGGATGGCTTCGAACATGGCACACTCTTCACCTATGTTAGCCGAGCCTGCCAAGCCTACCGAACCAGTAATTTGTGCCGCCACATCACTCAACACATCGCCATACAAGTTGGGCATTACTATCACATCAAAAGCCTCGGGGGTGTCCGCCATTTTTGCTGCGCCTATATCAATGATCCAATGTTCGTTTTCAATTTCTGGATAGTCTTTGGCAATCTCATCGAATACTTGGTGAAACAGGCCATCGGTTTGTTTCATGATATTATCTTTGGTAAAACAAGTGACCTTTTTGCGGTTTTGTTGTTTGGCGTATTCGAAAGCGTAACGTACTATTTTTTCGCAGCCTGGACGACTGATTAATTTCAAACATTGCACCACTTCGTCGGTTTGTTGATGCTCGATACCTGCGTATAAATCCTCTTCATTTTCGCGCACAATTACCAAATCCATAATTGGGTGCTTAGTACTTACAAAGGGATGCAAACTCATGCAAGGACGAACATTGGCATACAAGCCTAAAAATTTACGGGTGGTAACATTCAAACTTTTATACCCGCCACCCTGAGGGGTGGTGATTGGTGCCTTTAAAAAGATTTTGTTTTTGCGAATGGTATCCCATGCTTCGGGGGCAATACCGGCAGAGTTGCCAGCGAGGTATACTTTTTCACCTACTTCAATTTCATCGATTTCAATTTGTGCACCAGCGGCTTTAATGATGGCTAGGGTGGCGTCCATTATCTCAGGACCAATGCCATCGCCTTTTGCTACGGTAATGCGGGTGATATGATTAGTTTGATTTTGCATGGTACAAAATTGCGAAGGTTTTTACATAAGTTTTTATTTATCTTTGTAATATAATCCATTAAATATATTTATGAACTACACCCTCAACCAATTGCAGATATTTTTAAAAATTGTACAAACCCAGAGTGTAACAAAGGCTGCCGAGGCCCTGCACCTTACCCAACCAGCGGTTTCTATTCAACTAAAAAATTTTCAAAACCAATTCGAAATACCGCTCACCGAAGTACTAGGCCGCAAAATTTATATCACCGATTTTGGAAAAGAACTAGCAGTAGCGGCCGAGAATATTCTCAACCAAGTGTATGCCATCAATTATAAAACCGCTGCCTATAAAGGTCAATTAACAGGTCGACTCAAACTCTCCGTTGTATCCACTGGTAAATATGTGATGCCTTATTTCTTGGCCGATTTTATCCAAGAACACCAAGGCATAGAATTGTTGATGGATGTTACCAACAAACAAAAAGTAATTGCGAGTTTAGAAAACAATGAAGTGGATTTTGCTTTGGTGTCGCTATTGCCCGATGCACTGAATTTCGAAAAAATAGATCTTTTGCAAAACAAATTGTTTTTGGTTGGTCCGGCCCAACCCAAACTACCCAAACGCACTGGCACAAAAGCCATATTCAACGACCTGCCAATAATCTTTCGCGAGAAAGGTTCGGGCACCCGCCAAACCATGGAGCGCTTTATTGACCAACAGCATTTAACGGTACTCAAAAAAATGGAGCTTACCTCGAATGAAGCCGTGAAACAAGCTTTACTTGCAGGCCTGGGTTATTCCATCATGCCCTTAATTGGCATACGTAACGAACTGCACAACCAGACCTTACAAATTATACCTGTGAAAGGTTTACCGATTAAAACCACATGGCGACTCATATGGCTGAAAGGCAAAAAACATTCACCCGCAGCCTTGGCTTACTTGGAATACTTGAAAAAAGAAAAAGCAAGTATTGTGCATGAGAAGTTTAGTTGGTACGAGCAGTATTAGACAAAACACTTTACTACAACTCTGCGAAGTCTTATGAAGACCTTAAATAGACTATTTTTTGAACACACCGCAAAGCCGCTACGAAGTAAAAAGTCACAAAAGATTTTACTAATGCTATCTATTTTAAATTCTAATTTTGAATAGTTTCAAACTTCTTGCAAATACGCTACAATTTTTTAAGGCACATAAGTTAATTTTTGGTATTCAAAAATTAAGGGTGGTTTATGTGTTGGCTTTTTAAAACATACTAGGTGGCATGTTTTTACTTTTCAAACTAAAGGAACACAGAAAAGGCTAGGAATTAAAAAGTCTTTATAGAAATAGCTTTTTTCTTTTAAACGGATTTGGTTTAAACGGTTCGCATAAAAATCCACTCCAAGCGAACGCACTGCTAATAAAACTCATGTTAAATATTATTTTTTTAGTTTCTGTTTCCAAAGAGCCAATGCGGTTTGATAAAAATGTTGCTTTTCTTCTGCATTGCCATCGACATATACTCTAAATTGCGTGCTATCACTCTTGGTTACCTCTAAATAAGGACAATCGAAATCTTGCACCTGAAAATGGTCAACTATATTGACGATTTCAGAATAGTAAGCCGATTCAATTTCTGATTTACTGCTATCTTTCTCATCTATCCAATAATGCGCTAAGCGCTGATTGGTAATAATACTTCCAACTATTTCCTCCTTGTAATTGGAATAATAACAAACCAAGCCCTCCTTCGCATTCAATAAACCCATGGCCTTTAGCTTATTCATGGTTTCAGGCGACAAGGTATCAGCAGATTCAATGCGGTTGCAAGCACTGAAAAAGAAGCACAACAGTATAAAAAGTTTAGATATTTTTTTTGGCATTTAATCAGTCAACTCAACTAAATTTTGTGGCAAATTTAAGATTAAAACGCCTGAACTTACAACTCTCCTACCTTTAAAATAACATTGCCAACTTTTTGCCCCGACTCTACATACTCGTATGCCGCTACTATTTCTGACAATGGAAAGCTGCGATCGATGACTGGCTTGAAAGTCCCAGATTCGGCCAATGATTTTAAAAATAAAATATCTGCTTGGGTCACTGATGGAATGGGAAACAATAATTTTTTACCGCCCAATATGGCGGTTATAATGGCGTACCAAATGTTCTGACCATGTTTACCCAGCTCGGTTGATATGTAAATACCGCCATCTACCAACAAGGGTTTGCAAATACCAAAAGCGCTTTTACCTACGG
>CAJBKH010000165.1 GCA_903953615.1 uncultured Bacteroidota bacterium | reverse complement strand
TGAAACTGGTTTGGGACTTGTTACAAGTTGAAGTGTCGGTTAAATAAAACGAATTCGCTGAAACACGGTGAATGTTAAAATCAGCTTTGCAAGCTGCAAAAAGATTAGAAGAAAAAACAATAAATAGAAAGCAAACAATTGGCGTAAGTAATTTTAATTTCATGACATTAATAAGTTATTTGAAGGTATAGACGAAATAATGTCACAAAAAGTGACTTAGACCATGAAAATAGTTTGAAATTCAATGATATAAATAGAAAAATGCGATTAACAAACCATGTAAAAGTATGGCCCCATCTAGGTATAAGGAGTGGTAATGAATGCTTAATTTTAATTTACTTGAATTAACTAAATACAACAATACAAGGAAGGAAATTAAAGCTGCAGGAAATAAATAAATTAAATTAGTATACAAGTAATAACAAAATGAATCCAATAAAAAAAAGCACAATAAGACTTTTGATAATAGCAAAGATTTACTTTCTCCAATTTGACTTGGAATTGTTTTTAATCCAATTTGACTGTCTGCTACCACATCTCTTAAATCAAATAAAATAGCTAAAGCTCCTATAAATAAAAACCTTTCTAACATAAGCAAACAAGTTGTTTTCCAATTTATCAATTGTTCTAATTGCAATATTGGCAGCATAACAGTAGAGAACGACCATACCAACATTATTAAAAATATCTTTAAAAACGGCACCTTCCTTAAATTCAAACTCAATTGTTTTAATTTTAAAAAGGGTAAAGTATAAAGTATTGTGATTATTGTCATGCGCACTATACTCAACATTACTATTTGCTTGGCATTTAATAATGCGATAATGAGGCCAATGATAGCCAAAATAAAAGTTGTGTAAAACAGCTTTTGTTGTTTATTTACCCACTCATCATTTGAATGTGCTAAAGGTAATTTATAAAGTACTAATACAACAAATCGCGTTAAGTTGTATTCAACAAAAGTTGCGAAAAAGACAATAAATAAATAGGGCTGTATTTGGGGTGATCCTCCTAATTGTATTTGCGTTCCAATGGTTAAAGAAACCGCAGCGAAAGAAATGTAAAATTTGGAATTGATGAGGTAATTCCCCAACCTTTTCATGGTGCTGATTGTGTAAATTTGTAATGGGATTGTTTGAAGCCCTGTTTTAAATAAAACCTGTGTGCAAGTTCCCTATTCACATTAGAAGTAACCTCAAGACTTTTGATATTTTTATTCTTTAATTGTTGTTTCAATCCATTCATCAACAATTCTCCTATCCCATTATTTCTATAACTTGGATCAACATACATTTCATGAATTTCATACACCATGCCTTCATGGTGTAACAGGTGTTGACCGTGACAGCTTAAAAAACCAATGGCAATAGAATCGACAATAGCAATTAAATAAACATTGTTATCGGATGCAATATTTTTCTGATAGATTGATTTGAAAACAGCCCTATCAAACTTACAATTTTCTAAATCGCAGACCATAGAATAAATATCCAAAATATCTTCCGATCTTACCAATCGAATGGTTAACTGTTCAACAGCCATAAGTCACAATTATTTAGCGGGTGCAGTACTCATGGTCACAACATATTGCAATATCGAGGCTTGTTTGGCACTGTCAATGGCCATCATTGGAGATTTCTTATTGGCCATTACTACCATTTTTGGCACCAATGCACGCCAAGTTGCTTCCGACTTTGCCTTGGGACTAATTAAGCCATGGCAGCTTTGACAATGGGTTTCGTAATGCAGTTTGCCAGCATTTAGAGCGGCAACGGTAAGACCAGGAAATTTGGTGGCACCTCTATTGGCATCGGCTTGAGATAAAGACATCATTTTAGAACCACAGGCAGCCAAAAGCAAAATCATGGCTGCAATTGTTAAAGACTTCATATACTTATTATTTTATTTTCGAAATTAAACTAAAATACACTGTTTGATAGCACAAATTATAAACAATTAAAATTAAGCTTTAGTGACATGCAGTGTATAAACTGCAGAATCTAAAAATTGCCCATTGAAAAGATAATTTTCTTTGAAATACGCTTCTTTTACAAAATTAAATTTTTGTAAGATTTTTATTGATGCGACATTGTGTGGGTTAACTTGCGCCTCGAGGGTATGGCAATGCATCACCTGAAATCCATAGTCAATCACAACTTCTAAAACCTCCTGCATATAACCCTTGCGCCAATGGTCGGGGTGAATCATATACCCCAATTCTGCCCTGTAATGGGGCTTGTCTAATCGGTGGTAGGCAATGGTGCCAATTAATTCGCCACTTGTTTTCAATTCAATCTCCCAAATAATACAATCAGAATTTAAGAATCCAGCATTTAAAAAAGCAATATGTTCTCTTGCCTCTAATACTGAACGCATGGGGTCGCGATCGAGGTATTGTATGGTGCGAACATCCGATCTCAAAAACAAAACAGTATCAGCATCCTCTATAGTTAAAGGCCTTAAAGTGATGCGCGGAGTTTCGAGCATTGGAAATTCTGACGAATCAAATTGCAACATAGTAATCTTCAAATATATTGCATTATTAATTGAATCAAATACTTATAAGCTATATCGAAAAAAAAATAACAGGCTTTAAAAGTCTTATAATTTTGACCAAGGGATTGCATAATATTGCTGTAACAATTGACAATGAATTCGAAAAAAGTATTGTTTATTTTAGAAATGGCCCATATACCTTTGTGGCTCATCAAAGATTTATGTTGGCTAATGACTTGGCGAACAACAGGCATAATAATGGCTGTCCCCACTGTTACAGTTGCTATCGTATTGGCCTTGCTCACCAAAAAGGATCGCGCACGTTTTTTACCCAATGTGTCCATTGCCTTTTGGATCATAGCCAATGCCAATTGGATGGTGGCCGAATTTTTCGACTTACCCATTCGCTTTTATAGTATTCTGCCATTTGCTGCGGGCATTCTTGTTTTTATGGTGTACCTTTACCAACAGCGTCAAAATGGATGGGATATGAACGACAATTCTAAGTAAAATTAGAATTCCTAATTTTGTAAAATATTTTAAACATTTCTGCGTTTACCTACTATTCAAAACTTTATGGAATTAAAAAAAATACTCTGCTTTGCTCTCTTATTATCGCTTTTCACTTTGAATGCCCAAGTTGTTGTTAACAGCGAAGCCAATGTTAGTTTGCTCAATAACGATTCATTGTGGAGAACCATGAAATCGAAAAAAACCTTGGTGCGCATTAACTACCAAACGGGTGAAACCAGTTTGAAGGTTAATCTAAATAGTTTTGCAGTTGATGACACGCTTTGGATGCCGTTATTGAAACAAAGTAAAACGGATTTTTATTTAACCTTTAATGTTAGTCATGAAACCTTAAATTTACTAACCAAAGACAATAAGGTATACACCTTCGAAGCGCCAGGCATGTTGTTTTTCAACGACCATTTTCACAGTGTAACCGTTAAACATTCCTTTTATAACAAAAACGGCAACATCGCAGATTTGTCGAACAATAAAATATTTGTAAGCATTAGTTGTACTTTCAATCCACTCGATTTTCAAATGGACTGGCCACAATTGAACACCAAAGAGCCCATACAATTTTGGCTCAACAAACAGTCGATTAATTTTTTCAATATAGAATAAGCACTTATACAAGGCATGTTAGCACTTTATAGTTTTACAAAGTGTTAACTAATTGCTTAAATCTAATTGGTAAGTAAAGATTAACTCAATTTCCAATTCCCTATTTTCGCCTGAATGTTTTAATATGAAAAAAATATTTCTACCCCTCTTTTTATTGCCAATTTTCGCCATGGCACAAACCTTTAATTACACTGATTATTGGAAAACAAGAAAACCCAATGAAGCATACTGGCAACAAGATGTGCACTATGCAATAGATGCTGTCATTAACGATGAAAAAGATGAAATAACAGGCGTAGAAACCTTGGAATATTACAACAACAGTCCAGATGTATTGACCACGGTTTATTTCCACTTGTACCAAAATGCGTTTCAACCAGGAAGCTATGCCCATGCATTAGAAGTAGCCAACGACCAGACAATTGAGTTTGGAAAATATGAGGGTCAAAAAATGGGAACCCTTATTGATGAGTTTAAAATTGCTGGTGAAATTGTGAGTTATAAAATCGACAATACCATTCTCATTGCTCAACTTAAAACACCATTGAAGCCGAATAGCAGCATAACAATTAATATTAAATTCAGAACCTATTGGGACAATGGCAGCATGCGCAGAAGATTCAAAACATTTAAAACCGATGGCATGAACAAACACTTTGACGGGGTGCATTGGTATCCACGTATTTGTGTTTACGACCGTAAATTTGGATGGGAAACCGACCAACATTTGGGCAAGGAATTTTATGGCGATTATGGCGTATTCGATGTTAAATTAACCTTCCCTTCTAACTATGTGGTGGAAGCTACTGGTGCCATTCAAAATGAAGAAGAGGTATTGCCAGCCGAATTAAGAAAGGCCATTGATATTAGCAATTACTCTACAATTATAAAAGATGAAAAGGGCAACGCTCAAATAAAACCAACTTCCTATCAGTATACTATTAAACGCGAGGGCACAAAAACATGGCGTTACCATGCAGAAAATGTGCATGATTTTGCTTTTACGGCCGATCCAACGTATCGCATAGGCGAAGTGGTTTGGAATGGTATTCGATGTATTGCTTTGGCCCAAGAAAAAAACGCACCGGAGTGGCGACCAACTGCCCAATTTGTTGCGAATGTGGTGAGTGTTTACAGCAATGACATTGGTATGTACGGTT
>CAJBKH010000164.1 GCA_903953615.1 uncultured Bacteroidota bacterium | reverse complement strand
TAGCAAGTCCTGATTATGTGATGCTCGCAAATTCTTATAAGATCGCAGCAGCAAAAGTCAGCAAGCGCGAAGACTTAGTAGACGCAGTCACAAAGATGTTACATCAGAAAGGGTCCGAGGTATTGGAAGTGATGGTGGGCAAAGAGAATAATGTATTCCCAATGGTACCTCAAGGGTGCTCAGTGAGTGAAATCAGGCTTAAGTAGCATTCGACCGAATAAAATGAGGTCAAATATTTTTATAAAGTAAAAATTATGGAAAACGAAAAACAAGAATTTACAATCACGGTCTATACCGAAAACCAAGTTGGTTTGTTAAATCGTATTGCCATTATTTTTTCGAGAAGAAAAATCAATGTAGAAAGTTTAAATACTTCTCCATCGGAAGTGCCAGGTATCCATCGCTTTACCATTGTGGTAGTTGAATCCAGAGAGGTGGTGCTTAAAATTGTACGACAAATCGAAAAGCAAGTAGAAGTTTTAAAAGCCTACTACAATACCAACGATGAAATTGTATGGCAGGAGTTGGCCTTGTATAAAGTATTATCGGACGAGATTACAGAGAAAGTAAAAGTAGAAAGATTGTTGAGAGAGTTTGGTGCAAGAGCCGTGGCCATCAGAAAAGACTTTATTGTTTTTGAGACAACAGGACACAGAGAGGAAACCAATAAATTAATGGAAGCATTGGCACCATTTGGATTGGTAGAATTTGTAAGAAGCGCAAGAGTGGCCATCATCAAAGAAAGCGCGGGCTTCCTCGAAAAATTAAAAGACTTTGAAAAAAGTGAACCAGGACTCGAATTGGTAGAAAATGAATACTTAGGGCAAAGAGGAAATGTGTTCACGATGTAATTTTTAAAAAAAGTAAATTCATTCATTTTATAATTCATCCATCTAAATAGATCATTAAATAGTAATTCAAAATCAAATCAAAATATAATTAAATCATTCAAATCATAAACTAAACAAATCATGGCAAAATTAAATTTCGGAGGTACCGAAGAAAATGTAGTAACACGCGAAGAGTTTCCATTAGCAAAAGCACAGGAAGTATTAAAAAACGAAGTGGTCGCTGTGATTGGATATGGTGTACAAGGACCAGGTCAAGCATTGAACCAAAAAGAAAATGGTGTCAATGTGATTGTAGGTCAAAGAAAAAATTCAAAATCATGGGATAAGGCAGTCGCTGATGGATTTGTGCCTGGCCAAACCTTATTTGAAATAGAGGAAGCATTAGAGAAAGGCACTATTATATGTTATCTATTGAGCGACGCTGCGCAAATCGCGATGTGGCCAACTGTAAAAAAACATTTAACGCCAGGTAAGGCATTGTATTTTTCTCATGGCTTTGGAATTACTTATAAAGAACAAACAGGTATTGTACCTCCAGCGGATGTGGATGTAATTTTAGTTGCACCAAAAGGTTCAGGTACTTCATTAAGAAGAATGTTTTTACAAGGACGTGGCTTGAATTCAAGTTATGCGATCTTCCAAGACGCAACAGGAAAAGCACATGACAGAGTAATTGCATTGGGTATTGCAGTAGGTTCTGGTTATTTATTCGAGACCAATTTCAAAAAAGAAGTGTATTCAGATTTAACAGGAGAGCGCGGTACATTAATGGGTGCGATCCAAGGTATTTTTGCAGCGCAGTACGAAGTGTTGCGTAAGAATGGACATAGTCCTTCAGAATCATTCAATGAAACAGTTGAAGAATTAACACAATCATTGATGCCACTAGTAGCAGAAAATGGCATGGACTGGATGTATGCCAACTGTTCAACCACTGCACAAAGAGGCGCGTTGGATTGGTGGAAAAAATTCCGTGACGCTACTTTACCGGTATTCACAGACTTATATGATAGCGTTGCTACAGGAAAAGAATCTGCACGTTCAATTGATTTAAATAGCAAGGACGATTACCGTGCCAAATTAGAACTTGAATTAGCAGAATTACATAATAGTGAAATGTGGCAGGCTGGAAGAACTGTAAGAAGTTTACGTCCAGAGAATCAGCCAGGAAAATAATTGCTAAGGCACATCTAATGAACGATACAACTTTTGTAGAAAATACTGCACTCGATATTGAGGGCGCGACACAACGACTAAAATCGGTGGTGACACATACCCCTTTGCAGTTGAATGCCAACCTCTCTCGCAAATACCAATGCAAGGTTTATTTGAAAAGAGAAGACTTGCAAATTGTACGTTCTTATAAATTAAGAGGCGCATACAATATGATGCGTCAACTTTCTCCAGAACAATTGGCAAAAGGCGTGGTGTGTGCGAGTGCAGGCAACCATGCACAAGGCTTTGCCTATAGT
>CAJBKH010000163.1 GCA_903953615.1 uncultured Bacteroidota bacterium | reverse complement strand
TTGGCGATTCAGAAAAATTGAGAAAAGCCACTACTTGGTTACCTGAATACACGATTGAAAAAGGACTTGAATCAACGATAGAATGGTTTAAGAACCCTGCGAATTTGACCTTATACAAATCACATTTATACAATATTTAGTGAGCAAGCATTTCGAAAATATCATTGGAATTATCCGTCAGCGCTACGGAGCTGGTCAAATTCCTTTGCATGCCCCTGTTTTTAGAGGCAATGAAAAAAAATACACCAACTTAGCCATCGATAGTACTTTTGTAAGTTCCGTTGGTGAATATGTAAATCAGTCGGAAAAAATGTTGGCCGAATTTACGGGTGCTAAATATGCAGTTGCCACTGGTAATGGCACCTCTGCCTTGCATGCTGCCCTAGTAGTTGCAGGTGTTCAGGCCAACGATTTAGTAATCACCCAGCCATTTACATTTGTGGCCACTGCCAATGCAGTTGCCTACTGCCATGCCGAGCCTGTTTTCGTTGATATTGACAAAGACACTTTAGGATTATCAGCCGAAAAATTAAAATTGTTTTTAGAAAAAGAAGCGCATATAAATGATCAGGGAATTTGTATTCATAAAGCAACAGGTAGAACAATTAGGGCCTGCTTACCCATGCATTCTTTCGGTTTGGTTTGTAGAATAAAAGAGATTGCAAACATTTGCAAAAATTATAACATTGTTTTGGTTGAAGATGCGGCCGAATCGATTGGTAGTTATGTTGGAAATATCCATACAGGCTTAATTGGACAATTAGGTACCTTGAGTTTTAATGGCAATAAAACCATTACCTGTGGTGGTGGTGGTGCTATTATCACGAACGATGAAGCCATTGCAAAAAAGGCGAAATACATTACCACAACTGCCAAAGTGCCCCATGCTTATGAGTTCTTTCACGATGAACTGGGTTACAATTACCGTTTGCCCAATTTGAATGCGGCCTTACTTTGTGCACAGATTGAGCAATTAGATGGCTTCTTAAAAAACAAGGCTGAAACAGCTAACTTTTATCATCAAGAATTTGCAAAAAACAACATTGAATTCGTGAAAAATTTAGAAGGCACCACTAGTAACTATTGGTTGAATTGTGTGCTTTTAAAAGATAGAAACGAACGCGATGCCTTTCTAAAATATAGCAACGAAAATGGTGTCATGACCCGTCCAGCTTGGACCCTTATGACCAAATTGCCGATGTACGAGCACTGCATCAAAGGCAATATTGACAACGCATTAGAAATGGAAAACCGATTAGTAAATATACCAAGCAGTGTATTATGAGTAAAAAACAAGTTGTACTAATAGGTGGTGGTGGGCATTGCAAATCTGTGATAGAAGCGATTCAATCTGATGAACACATTGATTTCATTGGTGTTGTAGATGCTCAAAAGTTAGAAAATGTATTAGGTGTTGCCTATTTAGGTGACGATTCTATACTTCAGGATTTAGTCAACCAACATTACCAATTTTTAATTACTGTTGGCAATATTGGCGCTCCGAATCTTAGAATCAAATTATTCGATAAAATAAAAAGCTTGAATGGCCTTTTTACCACCGGTATTTCACCGAATGCATTAGTGGCCAAAAGCAGCAGCATTGGCGAAGGAACAGTTATCATGCAACATGCCATTGTGAATGCAGAAGTTGTCATAGGCAAAAATTGCATTATCAATTCCAAAGCGCTGTTAGAACACGAAACCACCATTGGCGACCATGTTCATATTTCAACTGGTGTTATCGTGAATGGTCAGTGTAAAATTGGCAACAATTGTTTCATAGGTTCTGGTTCTGTGATTGGCAATAATGTAACAATAGCAGACAACTCAATTATTGGTGCAGGGAGTGTGGTATTAAAAGATATCAAAGAAGCAGGTACATTTTTCGGTCAGCCTGCTAGAAAATTTAAATAAAAGCATGTTCGAAAACTTAAAGCATACCATCATTATAGCCGAAGCTGGTGTGAACCACAATGGCGATTTAGGCATGGCCAAACAGTTGATTGATGTGGCTGCAGCAGCTGGTGCCGATTATGTTAAATTTCAATCTTTCAAAGCGGAGAGTTTAGTGAGCGAGAAGGCGGCATTGGCCGAGTATCAAAAAACGAATACCAAAAATGAGGTGAACAGTCAGTACGAAATGTTAAAACAGCTGGAACTCTCCGAGGCCAGTCATTTCGAATTGAAAACCTATGCTGAATCGAAACAAATTAAATTTTTAAGCACTGCTTTTGATGTTGATTACGTGCATTTTTTAAATCAATTGGGCATCGATTTTTTCAAGGTGCCATCTGGTGAAATTACCAATCTGCCCTATTTAGAAACCATTGCGAATACAAAATTACCTGTCATCATATCGACAGGCATGGCCGATTTAAAAGAGATTGAAGATGCTATTCAAGTGTTTTTAAATGCAGGTTATAACAAATCTGAAATCATTGTTTTGCATTGTAACACCCAATACCCAACGCAGCCCGAAGATGTGAATATGAATGCCATGTTAACGATTAAAAATTCATGTGGTGTTAAGGTGGGCTATAGCGACCATACCTTGGGTTTAGAAGCTTCTTTAGCCGCAGTGGCGTTAGGTGCATGTGTCATTGAAAAACATTTTACACTTGATAAAAATTTGCCGGGACCCGATCATTTAGCATCATTAGAGCCCGATGAATTAAAGCAATTGGTAAGCTCAATAAGGTTAACAGAAAAAATGTTGGGCAGTGCCGAAAAAACACCTACTGCAAGTGAACTACCTAATAAGGCAGTGGCACGCAAAAGTATTCATGCGGCTGCAACGCTTAACCAAGGGGATTTATTGACGATGGATAAATTATCTTTTTTACGTCCAGGTACAGGCATTTCACCAATGCAATACAAGGCGTTGTTAGGTAAAAAAGTAAAGTATACAATAGAAAAGGGCGCAATTTTAAAATGGGAGGATTTTGAGTAAATCAATTGCCATATTAACCAGTTCAAGAGCCGACTTTGGGATTTATTTGCCTTTGTTAAATCTTTTGAAAAAAGATGCATCTTTCGATTTAAAACTAAT
>CAJBKH010000162.1 GCA_903953615.1 uncultured Bacteroidota bacterium | reverse complement strand
TCCCTATTAAAAACAAAAGCAGCAGCAGTATATTCTTTTTCAAAAGGAACTTCTACACAATCTTACCCAAGTAGTTTAATGGGAAGCATTGCATTATTACGACAAACTTATTTAGATGCAAAGTGGTATCAAACAAAGCCAGCTGGTGAAGGCACTAATTTATCTTTAGAGGCGTTTAATTCAAATCAAAATATGCCGCAAATTTTTGCAGCCGATGATAAGTGGAGTACACTTAGAGCCGATAGAATTGGGGATGAGTTTGGGGTACAATATATTATTAGAGGTGGAGACAATGGATACCAAAGAATTGATGAGATGGCTAAAACAAAGGCGTCTTATATATTAGGTGTTGATTTTCCTACAGCAATGGATGTAGAAGATCCTAACGACGCGCGTTTTGTTTCTTTAGCAGATATGAAGCATTGGGAATTGGCGGCAACAAATTTAGCTGCTTATGAAAAAGCAAACATTCCGTTTAGTATTACGTCATCAGAAATGAAAGACGCAAAAAGTTTTTTAATAAATATTAAAAAAGCGATTGCTTTTGGATTAACAGAAACCAAAGCGCTTGAAGCGCTTACAAAAACGCCGGCAACACAATTGGGTGTGTATGACCAAGTGGGTTCTATAGAAGTGGGTAAATGGGCAAACTTTTTTATTAGCACCGAACCCGTATTTGCAAGTAGTGCAAAAATTATAGAGAACTGGGTACAGGGAAAAAAATATGAAGTAAACGTGGACGAGTGGAACAACCATAGTGGTAAATACAAATTAACGATTAATAACACAGGTGTAAATACCGAATATATTATTGAAGTTAAAAAGGACTTAACTACTTCAGTAATTGGTGTAGATACTTTAACCGCGAAATTAGCAATAGCTGAAAATATTGTTAAGCTAAGTTTTCCAACTAAAAAAGGAAAAGGTGCGGAACAAATTCGTTTAGGTGGAGCAGTGATTGGAACAGGTTGGTCTGGTATTGGTACCGATGCTACAGGAAATAAAACAACATGGACAGCAGTATTAACGGCGCCGGTGGTTGTGACCGCAGATGCTAAAAAAGCGGATGAAGTGGTTAAGCCTTTGGCAAAAGTAACCTTTCCTTTTACTGGATTTGGAAACGAAGTTATTCCAACACAAGAAACAATTTTAATTAAGAATGCAACTATTTGGACAAACGAAAAGGAAGGCGTGTTACAAAATAGTGATGTATTAATTAAGGGTGGCAAAATTGCAAAAGTGGGTAAAGGATTAAACGATGCAACCGCAACCGTTGTAGACGGAACAGGTAAGCACATAAGTGCGGGTATTATTGATGAGCATTCTCATATAGGTGCTTTGTCAATTAATGAGGGTGCGCAGTCGGTAACCAGCGAAGTGCGTATTGGCGACAACATGAACCCAGAGGACATTAATATATATCGTCAGTTAAGTGGTGGCGTTACTTCTTCTCATGTTTTACACGGAAGCGCCAACACAATTGGTGGTCAAACACAATTGATGAAATTGCGTTGGGGTGCAACCGACGAGGGTATTAAGTTTGCTGGTGCAGACCCTTTCATTAAATTTGCTTTGGGTGAAAACGTAAAACGTACCACCTCCTCAAACAACAATCGTTTTCCTGATACAAGAATGGGCGTAGAAGAAGTATTGAATGATGCTTTTGACAGAGCGGTAGAGTACCAGGCTGCAATGAAAGCAAATCCAAACACAAGAAGAGATTTAGAATTAGAAACATTGGTAGAAATAATGAACAAGAAGCGTTTCATTACTTGCCACTCTTATGTACAAACAGAAATTACCTATGCAATGCGTATTGGTGAAAAATATGGTTTCCCTTTTAATACATTCACGCATATTTTAGAGGGTTATAAAGTTGCAGATAAAATGAAAGCACACGGAGCAAATGTTTCCACCTTCTCTGACTGGTATATGTATAAAGCCGAAGTACAAGATGCAATAGCATACAACGCTTCTATTATGCACAAGGTTGGTTTGAATGTTTGTATTAATTCAGATGATGCAGAAATGGCGCGTCGTTTAAATCAGGAAGCAGCAAAAGTGGTAAAATACGGCGGTGTTTCTGAAGAAGATGCTTTAAAGATGGTAACATTAAATCCTGCTAAAGCACTTCATATTGAAAACAAAGTAGGAAGTATTAAGGCTGGAAAAGATGCAGATATAGTTTTGTGGTCCGACAATCCTTTAAGTATTTATGCAGTTGCAGAAAAAACAATTGTAGACGGTGTTGTATATTTTGATAGAACAAAAGATGCAGCTGCTAGAAAAACAATTACAGCAGAACGAGCGCGATTAATACAAAAAATGTTAGGCGATAAAAAGAATGGCGCTCCAATGAGGCCTGCAACACCTAGCTTACAAACTATTTTAACTTGCGGCGATCATACGCACGAAGACGAAATGGTAACTATTTACGAAAACTCAAAAGACTAAATCATGCAAAGAAAATATTCACCATTATTTATATTGTCTCTTGCATTGTTTTCAATAACAGCAAGGGCTCAAGAAACTATTTACCCAGTTGCGAAGCAACAAGGTATAACAGCAATAACGCACGCGACAGTGCATATTGGAAACGGAACTGTTTTAAACGACGCAACCGTATTATTTGAAAATGGAAAAATTACCAACCTGGGTGTAGGCTTAGCAGCTCCTGCGGGCGCAACAGTTGTGGACGCGTCGGGTAAACAAGTATATCCTGGTTTAATATTACCAAGCACCAACTTGGGTTTGGTAGAAGTGGGTGCAGGGGTGCGTGGTACTAATGATTACCGAGAAATTGGCGAAAACAATGCCAACATAAGGGCGCTTGTTTCTTATAACACCGATTCTAAAATTATAAATAATTTAAGAGCAAACGGCGTGTTATTAGCACATGTGGCACCAAGCGGTGAGTTAATCGAAGGACAGTCGAGCGTTGTACAATTGGATGCATGGAATTTTGAAGACGCAGCCTATAAGGCCGACAATGGACAGTATATTAGTTTGCCTTCGTTTATTTTACGTGCGCGTGGTGGTCGTGGTGGAATGGCGCGTCCTACAGAAGACAATCCTTTAAAGGGTGCAATGGACAGAGTAGAAAAAATTAAAACATTTTTCACTGAAGCGAAAGCGTATTTAACAGAAAAGAATCATGTAGCGAATAACTTACGCTTTGAAGCCGTGCGCGGTTTGTTTAGTGGTAAGCAAAAATTATTTGTGCGTGCAAACGAGGTTAAGCAAATGTTGGTTGCCATAGATTTAGGTAAAACCTTTGGATTTAAAGTAGTTATTGTTGGCGGTTCAGAAGCTTTCCAAATTGCAAATATATTGGCCGATAATAATATACCAGTTATTATTAGCAATCAGCACGCTTTGCCAAGTACCGAAGACGACGATGTGGACCAACCCTATAAATTACCAGCACAGTTAAGCAAGGCAGGTGTTTTATTTGCTTTAAACGACGAGAACGATAAAGCAAAGCATATGAATATTAGTTTTAATGCAGGAACTGCTGCTGCTTATGGTTTAAGCCGCGAAGAAGCCTTAACCGCACTTACTTTAAATACTGCAAAAATTTTAGGCATCGACGATAAAACCGGCTCAATAGAAATAGGAAAAGATGCGAATATTATAATAAGCAATGGGGATATTTTAGACATGCGTGGAAACGCCGTTACGAATGCTTTTATTCAAGGACGCGCTATTTCCTTGGACAATAAGCAAAAGCAATTAAACGAGCGCTATAAAGCAAAGTATAAGATTAAATAAGCAAGGGCTTGTAATACAACTTGTTTAGGCAAGTTTACTAAAAGAAACCCCCCAGTCACGAAAGTGATGGGGGGTTTTTTGTTAACTTAGCG
>CAJBKH010000161.1 GCA_903953615.1 uncultured Bacteroidota bacterium | reverse complement strand
GTGCTTTTCCTTCGACCAGATGATAATACTTTTGAAAGCTATGCGAAGGATGAAAGCAATGGCATTTATGAGATTGATTCAGATTTTGGATTTGCAATAGCTGCCACCCTAGATACCATGGCAAAAAACAAGCACTACAAAAACATCAAAACCGATATCTCCACTGCAAGATACATTGTCATTCAGGATTGTAAAAATGGCCCTTTAGTCGTAGACAGAGACAGCATCAACTATGGCCTAATATTGACTAGAAAAGGTTACGCCATACATACTATTACTTTTGTACATAGCGGTGATTATTTGGCGGAAGTTGATGCTTATTTTAAGGTGAGAAAATGATGGCGCCATAATTGGATCGTAGTCAACTATAAAATTAACTTTTAAAAAAACATACTGAGTGGTATGTTTTTTTCCTCTACCTATACCCTCCCCAATCAAAAGGAATGTCCACCCAATCCTTACCTTGCAAAATATTGATGAGTTGGGCATCAGTTACACTAGTGAGCCAATCAAAAAATTGCTTGAGTTCTGCATCCAATGTTTCAAGGTTGCTCGAAAGTGAAAAGTTCGATTTAAAATTTCCGATTTTTAAGATTTTTTTCAGATAATCCTCGATTCTTATCATACCTGCATTTTGAACTATTGAGCTAATCCGATATACTCGAAAATTAATTAATGATTTATTTTCCTTAATTATCAAACTTAACTTTAACTCATTTAATTCATCTTTACTTTTAGCAAATACAGTGATGGTATCAAAATCTAATCCAGATTCAATGTTGTTTTCGAACTCTAGATAGCTATCGATTTTAAATGAATTTAGATAATTCTTTAAATGAATTTCTAGCTTCTGATAGAATTTATCCTTTGACTCTGGCATTTATTAAAATATTAGTTCTAATTCCATGTTATAAAATAGGCTTTTTGGCATACTAATACCTGACTTCAAATATAAATCTCCAAAATCAATAATTGTATAATTTTCTTTTAATAAATATTCTACCCCATTCCTTGTCAAGTTTATACATTTTTGAGTTTAAAATTTGTTCATCAGTAAGAGTTAATTTATAACCATCAGTCATACTAAAAAATTCATCTTCCGCCTCTTTAAATTTAATCTCCCACTCTCCTTTCAAAGAAGACAAATCGAAAATCTCAACGTTATCATATCCCTTATCCAACATTTCCTTATAAATATCTTTAACACCCTTTACTTTATTATTCCCCATGGCCCTCGCTACTATGGCTATTTTGCCATTAGTGCCGTATTTTATTTGATCAATCTTATACCCTGAAAATTCATCCCCTATTTTTAATTTATTTACGTTTAACCCCTTTTTTAACTTGGTTAAAATCCCTGAAATGGTTTTGCTTAATAAATTGTTCTTACAGAATCTTTTTAGCCTTGCCCACGAGCGCAACAGATGAATTTTGCTGCCGTACTTCGGCAAAGCCTTTCCCAAAACATAAGCGCCCTCGGCTGCCATGGCGAATTCGGCCGCTGTGTGGAAGGCTTCCCACTCATGGAAAAAGGCTTGGTTGGCAGTCCACTCGGCCTGGGTTTTAATGCTGTTTTTGAAATCTGATACAGCTAAGTCGGCTGTGCTAGTCGCTACACACAAAGTGGCCGCTAAATTCAATGAGGCTCCCCCTGTGGCTGCGGCAGATACAACACTCACACCTATCACCACCATGTTTACCACCTTTCGGGTGTGCTCATCTGACACCTGCTGTTGTAAGCGGTCTTGCATTTGCAAAGCCATAAAGGCTGGCATCTGCATGCTTTGTCCAGCACTTAAGCCCAACTCAAAATACTGACCGCCCAAGGTAACAGTCACCATTTCGAAAGGACTGAAGGTTTCGTTGTAATCTACCACCGTGGTTAAATGCGGTGGCCTTGCAGGATCATACACCTGCGGTCGAATGTCCTTGATGAAATAGGTTTGCGTAAATTGTAATTCTCCTTTTTCGTTGAAAACTATAGTACCCGCATTCGCACCATAAAAAATACCTGCACTCTCCTCTACGCCCTTACAAGTTAAAGCAAACTGCTGGGGCACGATGCTGAGTTGCTCGGTGTTCTCCTTAATGCCCACATAAAATTCATTGTAACGCTTCTCATAAAAGAGGGGATTGTTCAACAAATCTTCGGCCTCTAAAGTGCTACTGCCTTGCTGAATTTTTAAGTTGGCATACTGCTCATACACCCAAGCATTCAATACTTCGAAGGCAGCACCAATGTCCGCATCGTCTTTGCTGTTCCATAATTGTCGCAACCATTGGTATTGATTGGCCATGGCGCCTTTTTGCAAAAGTTCTAAGACATCGAAATCGGGCGTGCTGCGCAACAAGGTGGTAATTAATTGCACATCGCCTATTTGCCAATAACTGGTATTGGGCAATAAGGTATTGAGCAGGTAAATTCTTTCGGCAGGTGCGATGGCGGCCCACTCGCATTCCGCAGGGTTATTGTGGTTTAAATAATTGTATAAATAATCGGCCTTCCATTTTTCTACCATGGTCTTGTGCATGGCATCGGCCAAGGCCACGCCTTTGGCAGCACCCTTGGCCAAATCTTTTAATTGGATGGTATTAACGGCTTCGAACAATTGTTCGCTATTGGTATTAATGTATTGCGCAATGGCTGTGGATTCACCTTTGTTCGACTGATGTTGCGTGATAAATTGTTGCTGTATGCCAATGGCCCGCTCTTCTTGTTTCGCACTTATACAATTCACAAAACTGGCATAGGCATTGGGCTTTAAATTGGCCAGGTTAAAGTAATAAATGTAATCGGCTACACTGCGCTGCGATGAGAGAATGTTCACCAAAAACCGACTCGCATTGAACAAGGTATCCTTGTATTTAAAATACAATTGGTCGTTACCAAAGATGCTAAAGCTAGCCC
>CAJBKH010000160.1 GCA_903953615.1 uncultured Bacteroidota bacterium | reverse complement strand
GCCAATACCTGCCCACATTATCATATTGTCCGAACGCTCCCAATCAGGATAATGCATGTTCCAAACAAATGTGTTCATGCCAGCATTTAAAGAAATTTTCTCTTGCTCGGTACTTGTTGTATTACTAAATGTTCTGATTAAATAATTGTTTTTGTCTCTTAATTTAATTTCAATTTTACTGCTATCGCTTATTTGTTTTGCGAAATAATTGACAACAACGCCATTGGCTGGATTCATACCAGCGTTGTTCACATGCGTATTTTGATACCCATCATAACGATAAGCTGGATTGATATTATAAATAAAAAGGGACTGAGCAGCAATGCTTTTGTCGAGTTGTTGCACTGTGCTTAAATCATCTAAAACCCAAAAAGAACGGCCTTGGGTTGCAACGATTAAATCATTGTTTTTAATGCTTAGGTCGGTTATCGGTACCAATGGTAAATTCAATTGAAATGGTTTCCAATTTGCGCCATCATCATAACTAATATACAAACCATACTCGGTACCGCAATACAATAAACCTGCACGTTTTTTATCAGCTCTAAGGCAACGTGTAAAATGATTGGCAGGAATACCATTGGTTATTTTTTGCCACGTCTTGCCATAATCTTCTGTCTTGAAAACATATGGGGTATAATCATCCAGTTTATATTTGGTTCCAACGATGTAGGCTTTGCCATTTTTTAAATTGTCGGTCTCTATGCAATTCCACATCATCCATTGGCCAGCCATTGGTGGTGTAACATTGGTCCACTGCTTACCACCATCTTTGCTCACATGGATTAAACCATCATCACTGCCAGTCCATAATACATCTTTTTCTGTTGCCGATTCTGCAGCTGTAAATATGGTACAATACACTTCAACACCCGTGTTGTCTTTGGTTATAGGACCACCACTTGCTCTTTGTTTGTTTTTATCGTTGGTGGTTAAGTCGCCGCCCAAGGCAGTCCACGAAGCACCTTCATTTTCGGAAACAAAAAGTACATTGCCTGCAGCATACAATCTTTTTGGATTGTGAGGCGAGAAGAAAATAGGGAAGTTCCATTGAAAGCGGTATTTCTGAACATCGGCACCTGCTCCTAATGAATTTACAGGCCATATACTAATTTGTCTGTTTTCGCCAGTTGAATGGTCGAGGCGACCGAGGTATCCACAATAATTACCGCCGTATACAACTTCTGGATTCAATGGATCTGCAACAATATAGCCACTTTCAAATCCTGCTGTTGGTTCCCAATCACCATTGCCAATTCTATCGCCATTACTTCTCGATAAAATCCTAACCGAACTATTGTCTTGTTGTGCACCCAGTATTCTATAAGGATAATGGTTGTCGGTGCTTACTCTGTAAAATTGCGCAGTTGGTTGATTGTAATAGGTACTCCAATGCTCACCACCATCAAAAGAAATTTGTGCACCACCATCATCTGCAACAATCATACGCCTGCCATCTTCTGGATCAATCCATAAATCATGGTGATCGCCATGAGGTGTATATATCACTTTAAAGGTTGTACCGCCATCGGTGCTTTTCAAAAAATCGACATTCAATACATAAACAATATTTGATTGTTGAGGATCCACAAACACTTTCGAATAATACCATGCGCGTTGTCGAATATCACTGCTACTATTTTTAAGTTGCCATGTTTCGCCTGCATCTTCACTTACATACAAACCGCCTTTGTCATTTTCTATGATGGCATATACCAAATCAGGATTTGATTTGCTAATGCTTACGCCAATAATTCCCAAAACACTTTTGTTTGGAAAACCTTTCTTGTCGTTTAGCTTTTGCCATGTTTCACCACCATCAGTACTTTTCCAAAGTGCACTTCCTTTACCACCACTTTCTAAGGAGTAGGGGGTGCGAATAACGGTCCATGTACTAGCATATAAAGTTTGCGGATTACCAGGTTCCATTACCAAATCTACTGCACCACTTTGAGCATCGCTGTAAAGTACTTTGCGCCAATTTTTTCCTCCATCCGTTGTTTTATAAACGCCCCGCTCGGTGTTAGGTCCAAATAAATGACCAATGGCAGCCACCCATACGATGTCAGGATTTTTAGGATGGATCACAATGCGAACGATATGGCGTGTATCTTTTAAACCTATGTTTTTCCAGGTGCGTCCTGCGTCACTGGTGCGCCAAATACCAAAGCCTTCACTCACATTGCCTCTCAAAGTGTTTTCACCTTCGCCTACATACATGATGTCTGCATCGCTCGGGGCAATGGCAACAGAACCAATAGAGCCGCCAAAGTATTTGTCTGAAATGTTTTTCCAATTGCTGCCACCATCCATGGTTTTCCATAAACCACCACCAGTGGTGCCGTTGTAGAAAATATTTTTATGGGTTAAATCGCCACAAACCGCGCTACTTCTGCCACCACGAAATGGACCAACCAAACGAAATTGCGTGGTTTTTAATAAAGTGCTATCTGTTTTATCAGTAGGACTAGATGCCTTTTTTTGAGCAACAATCAGTTGGGAAAAGGAGAGGAGTAAGCAGCATACAAAGATTTTTTTCATGGCAATTTTATGTTAATCGTATTGCACAAATCTAGGATTATTTTTAAGATACGGAAATGGAATTGTAACTATCCATTCATGTTATTTTGTAAGGATAGCAAATACCAAATAAAAAAGGCCATGGCAAGCAGAAGTGCTGCAATGATAATGCCTTTGTATTCTACAAACCATTTAAGTTTGTGTTCAATTGGTGGAGCAGATAATTCGGCATGGTAGTTTTTTAAGGCGGCATAGTCTTCCGCATTTAAATAGTCACCTTCCTTTAAAATTTCAATAGCTTCGGGTATATCCGCTTCAAGTACCTGCAATTGCACACCTCCAATGGCGTTCGAATAGAGCGAAGCAATTTGCGAAAAGTTTTCGTTCTTAATAAAACATTGAATGCCTTCTGATTCTAATCGGCCTTTTAATACAGCCAATTCATAGGCATAGGTAAAGGTTTTGATGGTAATGAATTTTTGCATGGTAT
>CAJBKH010000159.1 GCA_903953615.1 uncultured Bacteroidota bacterium | reverse complement strand
TTCCATAGAAGGAGTATTATTTTTGTGACTTGATGAACATTGCTGCAATAGGCTCGCCACAACAACTAGAAGAATTAAATTCAATATTTTCATTGGCAAGCTGTCAATTTACAGCGCTCGAAAATACAAAAAATATTTCAACCACCACTTTTGATATTATTTTCGATTTAAGTTTTGACAATCACCCTGAATCCATCAACGATTATATGGGTATTCAAGCTTCTACTATTCTCTTTTTAAGTGCTGTAAAAATACAATTGCACCAAGCCATTCCTAAAGTTTTACAAGCCCAAGTCATTGGCATTAATGCACTCCCTGGCTTTTTAAGTCGCCCCCTATTAGAAGCTTGCACACTTAACAGCGCCATTGATACCAACCTCCTAAAATCATTAGGATGGCAATCCATTCAACGCGTAGAAAGTAGAATTGGCATGGTTAGTGCTAGAATAATCTGCATGATTATCAATGAAGCTTATTTCACCCTGCAAGAAGGTACTGCCAACAGAGCAGATATTGATAAAGGTATGAAATTAGGAACCGCCTACCCGCATGGACCATTTGAATGGTGCGATAAAATTGGCATTATTAATGTGTATGAAATATTGCATGCCATGGCCCTTGATACCCATGACGAACGTTATAAAATTTGTAGTTTATTAAAAACCGAATACCTCATAGCAACTAGTAATTAATGCCAATTAGATTTACCATATTACTAAAGCTAATACTTGTTTTCCTGTTTAGTCAGGAAAGTCTGTATGGCGGTAATAAAATACTCAATATTTGCAGAACAGATGGCGTAAGATTTTATACTTCGACAGTACCATTACCCGATATAGTTTTATGGACCATAGAAGGCGGAAGTATTTCAAGTAGTAATGCAAGAGATACAACACCACCAGTATTCTATGACAATGCTGGAACTTTTCGTACGTATAGCGTTTCTACTTTTACAAGTACCGGTGATATAAGTTTCGACACCTTTACTGTGATTGTTAAGGATTGGCCGCCACCACCCTTTTATTTCCCTAAAGATACTGGGTATTGCCAAGGAACCCCCTTCTCTATTACCTTAGCGGGACCAACATTTAAATACCTAGAATATCTTTGGAGTACTGGTGAAACATCGCAATCAATCACTGTAAATACGCTTGGCACATTCACTTTAGATTTAACGATAAGAAGTGATAGTAGAATTTGCTACTCAAGTAAAAACACTGTAAATATTTCGGAATATCCTAGTCCTACTGTTAACCTTGGGAACGACAAAACCATGTGTCAAAACCAGACCTTAGTACTCGATGCGAAAGGAAGTGCTGGCTATAAATATTTGTGGAAACCGAATGGCGAAGTTACCAGAACCATTACCGCTACTTTACCAGGCATCTATACGGTTGAAGTTACCAATTCAGATAATTGCAAAGCCACCGATGATATTGAACTTATTGACAGCTGCCCGCACATTGTTTTTATCCCTGATGCCGTTAGTCCTAACTCAGATTTGCTCAACGATGTATTAGTAAAAGTTTGGAACTTTACACCCAAAGATTACACCTTTTCAATCTACGACCGTTGGGGCGAACTTCTGTTTGAAACCAATGATATAAACGCAGGATGGAATTGTAAAGTGAATGATGAATTGGTACAACAAGATATCTACCTTTATAAAATTACGTATGTCGATACCGACAAGAAATTCTATGAGTTGCGTGGTACTTTCTTAGTTGTAAGGTGATTTAATTCTGCCAAACAGAAGTGCCTTCGCTGCAGTTTTTACAAATTTCAATGTATTGCCTACCTTTCAAAATCTGAGCCCTGAATTGTTTGTAATTATCGCTTTGCCAAATGTCATTAAACGATTTTTCACCCAAATTGCCCAATTGATAAGTCCCATCTTTATCGAAACAACATGGCACCACTTTGCCATCCCAAGTAATTACACAACTGTGCCACAAACGCCAACAATGGTTTAATAATTTGTTCTTGAATTGGTAATTGTCTTCGTCTTTTTTATAGCGACTATAACTTTCGTTTTCGGGTATTAACGCACTGCCATTTTCGTAGTCATAAATTTGTGCCGACTTAATCGCCAACTCATCGACACCATAGGTTTTGGCCAAGGCTTTAATCTCATTTAATTCATGTTCATTGTGTTTGAAGACGATGAATTGCCATATGATATGGGGTGTAGAAGCTTTCATATCCTGCTTCGCTTTTACTAAATTTTTTGTACCCTCTAGTACCTTTTCTAATTGCCCACCAATTCTGTATTTGCCATACGTATCTTGACTAGTTCCATCAATAGAAATAATTAAACGATCGAGGCCACTCGCTATTGTTTTTTTAGAATTCTCTTCCGTCAAATAATGCGCATTGGTACTTGTAGCTGTGTAAATTTTATGGCGATTGGCATAACTCACCATGTCTAAAAATTTGGTATTCAAATAGGGTTCGCCTTGAAAATACAAAGTGACATAACCCGTAGTTGGATGTAACTCATCGATGATGCGCTCGAACACCGGTTGTAATAACATGCCTGTCGGTCGCGAGAAACTGCGCAAACCACTTGGGCATTGCGGACAGCGTAAATTGCAGGAGGTGGTTGGCTCTACTGAAAATGCGATGGGCTGTCCCCATTGCACAGGTTTCTGAATGATTTTAGAAACATAGTAACTGCTGATAACTTTTGTAGCATTCAACACCCTCCTATAAGTTAAATTCTTACTTAATAAATTGCGTATGTCTTTGTAGTTTTTATTCAATTGTATTAATCGTAAAATTCAACTTTTATATCTTGTCTGGTATAGCCTAAATTTTTAATATTATCTCTTGTTTGCTTCAACATTTCGGTCCAACCACATAAATAAAACAAGCCATCTTTAGTCGTTTCTAAAACCTTTAGATAATGCGGATGCACATACCCAGTTAAGCCGTCCCATTGGTCGCGACTCAACACCGGATGGTAGTTAAAATTAGGAAACGTTTTCGCCAATTTTTCAAATTCTGTTTTGTATAAAATATCTTCTTTTTTTCTGCATCCAAAAAACAAATGAATGGGTAAAGCATGTTTTCTTTCAACTAACAATTCTCTAATCATGCAGCGAAAGGGAGCAACACCTGTGCCTGTGCAAATAAAAAATAAATTCTTTTCTATGGGTTCTTCGGGTAAAACAAATCGTCCTTCGGGCAACGAAGCCAATAAGGTATCACCAATTGTTTGTTCGAATAATAAAGGAGTAGCGGCTCCATCTGCTTTAAATACCACACAAAGTTCAAGGCTATTGGCATCAATTTGCCCAGCGATGGAATAACTTCTAGTATCAAATTGATGGTTCAATCCTTCGAATTTTAAGATTACAAACTGCCCTGCTTTAAAATGAATAGGTTGCTCGTATGTCAATATAAAACGCCTAACCGTTGGCGATTCTTGTATCACTTCTGTAATAAGGGCTTTATGAAATTGAAGGTTGTTCAAAGTTTACTTTTTGATATACAAAACTACGCAAATGTTGGCAGCAAAGTGGATTGAAAGCCATAGGTTTTAAAAATAGTACTAGAGAAAACAGTTAGGACTTGTGTGCAGCGCGCATTAATCTATCATTAATGGCCAATCCTAAACCTTCTGGGGGCACCAAATCAGTGACGATCATCTCGCTATCACTTTGATCGAGCAAATGCATCATGCTAAACAAATTTTTAGCTGCTTCTTCTAAACTGCCTTTCTCGCTTAAATTATAATTGATGATGTGGGCTGGCAAATGAATTTCTCCAAAGCTCAATACACTTATTTTTTGATCGGCATATTCTTTAATATGCGCCTCAATATTGTCTACAATTTTAAATGGCTTATTGGGTGAATAGTGTTTATCTAATTGTCCCGGTGCATTGGGATTGCTATTTTGACTTACATGCAACACCACTTTTTTACCAATGACTGCTTCGATATGGGCCACATCTAGACCACCTAACCGCATAATTACAACCTCATCGCCCGAACAATCGACAATAGTACTTTCAATACCTACAGCACATTCATCACCATCCAAAATATACGGAATTACATTGCCCAATTGCGCCTCAACATGCTCGGCCGTTGTTGGACTAATAAACCCAAAGGGATTGGCACTTGGCGCTACCAATGGGAATTCCAACTGACTCAATAAAGATAAAGTCATGGGATGATTCGGAACACGCACTGCCACATAATCGCTACCAGCAGTGGCGATATAAGGAATGTTTGATTTCTTTTTTAACAATAACGTTAAAGGACCGGGCCAAAAAGCATTGGCTAATTTCAAAGCGGTTTCGTTAATTGATTCTACATAATTATAGACCTCAAAAAATATTCACCACATGCAAAATTAAAGGATCGAAGAAGGGACGGTTCTTTGCTTTAAAAACAGAGACAATGGCATCTTCATTCAATGCATTGGCCGCCAAACCATAAACAGTTTCGGTTGGTATGGCTACTGGCAAGTTCTGTTCTAAAAGCTCAACCGCATGGTCGATATCGACGCCTATCATTAGCTTCTTTTTAGTTTGTACTTTTCAATCTTGTTGTAAAGGTGACTTCTTTGAATGTCGACTTCAACCGCTGTTTTAGCAACATTCCAATTGTTCTTTTTCAATTTCGATTCTAAGAAAATGGTTTCTGCATAATCTTTAAAATCTTGGAACTTATCGAACTTATCTAACAATACATTTTGTGTTTTAGAAACTGGTGATGAAGGGTTGCTATATGCGATGACATCTTCAACAGTAATTTTAGCATCTGATAAAATCACCAATCGCTCTACCACATTTCTTAGTTCGCGAATATTACCCGTCCAGTTTACATTCTTTAACTCATCGAGTGCTCCCGGTGCGAAATTTTTTCTTACACCAGAATCTTCACAAATTTCTTTCAAGAATTTTTCTGCAATCACAGGTATATCATCTACCCTTTCATTCAATGTAGGCACGTGAATCATGATAACACTTAAACGGTGGTATAAGTCTAAACGGAAGGTTCCTTTTTCAACTTCTTCCAATAAATTTTTATTGGTTGCAGCCAATACACGCACATCTACATTCACCGATTTATCGCCACCAACGCGTTGCAATACACCTTCTTGAATAACACGCAATACTTTGGCTTGAGCGGCTAAACTCATGTCGCCTATTTCATCTAAAAACAAAGTACCACTATGGGCTTGTTCGAATTTACCAATGCGTTGTTTAATGGCGGTAGTAAAAGCGCCTTTCTCGTGACCGAATAATTCGCTCTCGATTAATTCTGTTGGAATGGCTGCACAATTCACTTCGATTAAAGGTGAATTCGCTCTGTTACTTTTCTCGTGGATCCAACGGGCTACAAGTTCTTTACCTGTTCCGTTTTCACCAGTAATTAAGACACGGGCATCGGTAGGTGCTACCTTTTCTATGGTGTCTTTTATTTTGTTGACAGCTGGTGTATCACCAATGATGTCGCGGGTTTTGGTAACCTTACGTCTCAACACTTTGGTTTCTACCACCAAGTTGTTTTTATCAACTGCATTGCGAATGGTAATTAGCAAGCGGTTCAAATCTGGTGGCTTGGCGATAAAATCATAAGCACCTTTGCGCACAGCTTCAACAGCAATGTCGATGGTACCATGACCAGATATTAAAATGAAAGGCACTTCAGGGGCCATTTCTATGGCTTTGGCCATAACTTCTAAACCATCCATGTTGGGCATTTTGATATCACAAAGTACCACATCGTATCCATTATCGTTTAACAACTCGAGACCCTTTTTTCCGTTCTCGGCTAAATCAACCTGGTATTGTTCTGCAGTCAATATATTCTGCAACGCATCTCTGATTGGTTTTTCGTCGTCTATTACTAATATTTTAGGCATATTTTAAGTGTATTCAAAAATATACAATTAAGTACTGCTTGAAATGCACAAGTTTTGTACATAGTGAATGAGGTAATTTGTTAGTGGTTAATCTTTATTTGGAGTGGAATTTTGAATTGAATGATTGTTTAATTCAACTTCCTAAAATCCAAAAACCTTACGTCCCTTATTAACCTAACAACTTAATAACCCAATAACTCAATAACAAATAACCTAATAACCCAATAACTTAATAACCTAATCACTCAATAACAAATAACTTAATAACTCATTCACCAATAACTTTCACCAACGACATTTTCTCTATAGATTTGTTACCTTAATCAATTGGAGAATAAATTACTCAATACAGGCATTGCTTACCTCAAAGGGGTAGGTCCGCAAAAAGCTGAATTAATTTCGGCCGAAACGGGGGTGTTTACCTATTGGGATTTGATTAATTATTTTCCTACAAGGCATGTCGACAAATCGACGCTTACTGAAATTAGAAGTATTAATAGTGAGAGTGATACGGTGCAAATACGAGGTAAGTTAAGCAAGATAGCCTTGTTAACTGCCCCTAGTGGTAAGCGATTGACAGCTACCCTTACCGATAGCACTGGCAGCATTGAATTGATATGGTTTAAGAATTATCAATATGTCATCAAAGCTTTGAAAGAAGATGCTTTGTATACCGTTTATGGCAAGGCCAATGATTTTAAAGGTCGCTACTCCATTTCGCATCCTGAAATAAAATTATACCAAACAGAAGACAATGTTAAAGGTTTGCCTTTAGAACCAGTGTATCCATTAACCGAAAAACTAAAAGCCCGATTTATGGACTCGCGTTTTTTTATGGGCATCATCAAACAAATACTGCACCATCCCGATTTCGATTTGCCCGAATACATTCCTGAATCGGTTACCAAACCGATGAAACTCATACATAGGAAATCGGCCTATCAACAAATTCATTTACCGCAAAATAAACAGGTGCATGCTGCAGCAACACGCAGAATAAAGTTCGATGAGATGTTTACCTTGGCCATGCGTGCTGAGAAAAACAAGGCCAATCGCTTAATTGAACAGCGCGGTATTCGCATGCCAAAAGTGGGCGAGCTATTCAATGTGTTTTTTAAAAAATATTTGCAGTTCGAACTCACCAATGCGCAAAAGCAGGTGATCAAAGAAATAAAAGATGACATTGGTAGTGGCAAACAAATGAACCGCCTATTACAAGGCGATGTAGGCAGCGGAAAAACCATTGTGGCCTTGTTGTGTATGCTCATAGCGATTGACAATGGCTATCAAACTTGTATGATGGCCCCTACCGAAATTTTGGCCACGCAACATTATTTGAGCATCAAAGATTTATTAGCCGATATGCCCATTCGCATTGCGCTTTTAACGGGTTCGACGACCAAAAAAAATAAAGAGAAAATAAAACAAGAATTACAAGCTGGTGAAATAGAAATTTTAATAGGCACCCATGCTTTAATCGAAGATGATGTGAACTACAATAAATTGGGTTTTGTTGTGATTGATGAGCAACACCGATTTGGTGTAGCACAACGCGCTAAGCTATGGAACAAAACGCAATTGATACCACATGTGTTGGTAATGACTGCCACCCCTATTCCCCGCACCTTGGCAATGACCGTGCATGGCGAATTAGATGTATCGACTATTAACGAATTGCCTAAAGACCGTAAACCCATTAAAACCATTTACCGCACCGAAAATTACAGGGCCGAGGTGATGGAGTTTATTCGCAACCAATTAGAAAAAGGACGACAAGCTTATATTGTCTATCCATTGATAGAAGAATCGAAAAAATTAGATTTAAACGATTTGATGAATGGGTATGAAATGGTCACGAATTTTTTCCCAGTGCCCAAGTATCAAATCAGTTTGATGCATGGCCGCATGAAGCCCGAGGTAAAAGACTTTGAGATGAAACGTTTTAAAGACGGGCAAACGCAAATCATGATTTCGACTACAGTGATTGAAGTAGGTGTGAATGTACCCAATGCCAGTGTAATGGTAATTGAAAACGCCAACCGATTTGGGTTGTCTCAATTGCACCAATTGCGCGGTCGTGTTGGCCGTGGTAGCGACCAAAGCTATTGCATCCTCATGACCAAAGACGACATGAATTTTACTTCTAAAAAAAGAATCAATACCATGTGCAAAACCAATAATGGTTTTGAAATATCGCAAGTCGATTTAGAGTTGCGCGGGCCTGGCGATTTAATGGGCACCCGTCAGAGTGGTTTGCCCGATTTTAAATTATTGGATTTGGTGCACGATGACGAGATTATAGACATCGCCAAAAGAGCTGCAGCCTTTGTATTGAAGCACGACCCAGTGCTAGAAAAAGAAGAGAACATACCTTTGCTCAATTATTTAAAACAGCACCAACAAGATAATTTTTGGGGCAGGGTGAGTTAGATTATTATCATTATTGAATACGCGAATATATCTTTAAATTCGCCCACAAATATTCAGTCATGACACATTTAAAAATCATCTTATTTAGCCTTTTCACCATTTGTTCTTTCGCTATGCAAGCACAAGTAACAGAGGCCAACTACCGCATCTATTCAGTAAAACTGGGCAAGGAAGTTAGTTTAAAAGACATTGCCGATGATATGAAAAATTACGATGTATTGTTTTTTGGCGAAGAGCACAATGATTCAGTAACGCATTATTTAGAACAAAAAATGCAGGAACTCTTGTACCAAAACTTTACCAATCAACTAGCGCTTTCGATGGAGATGTTCGATCGTGATGTGCAAACGGTGATGAATGAATATTTGACTTCTGACATTCGCGAAAAAACCTTTAAGAAAGATGCAAGGGTGTGGAGCAATTACCGCGACTACCGTCCCATGGTTGAGTTTGCTAAGAAAAATAAAATGGACATTGTTTGCGCCAATGCGGCGGGTAGATATACCAACTTAGTTGGTCGTAAAGGACAAAGCGCTTTAATGGCCTTGACCAAAGAATCAAAACGCTTCTTTGCACCTTTGCCTTACGATACTGCTTCGGGTGCTTATTACGATAAACTAATGGGTTTAACAAACCATGCACCTGCGCCCGCAGTAAAAGACACTAGTAAAAAAGTAGCAGCACCACCGATGATGAGCATGGGCAATTTTAGTTTAATCATGGCCCAGTCACTATGGGATGCCACCATGGCTTATTCTATTGCCGAGTATTTAAAAGCCCACAAAGGTTATAAAATCATGCAAGTAAATGGTCGCTTTCACAGCGATGAAGGCTTTGCCGCAGTGACCCAATTAAAGAAGTACAACAAGAAATTAAAACCTTTGATTATCTCAACTAGTTCTGACGAAAGCTTCCCCAATATTGATTGGAGCAAGTACAAAACACAAGGTGATTATATTATTGTGACAGATCCGAAGGTGCCTAAGACTTATGAGGGATAGGCTTCGACAGGCTCAGCCTGACAATGCAATTTGATAATTTGATGATTTGATGATTTGATGATTGTTTAAATTGTTTTTTAAAGGTATTAATGATACTTCGTTTTATGGTTTTCTAAATCGTCTCACTGTCCCGATAGCTATCGGGAGTCGAAGTGTGATGATTGGCAATGTTTCCAATTGTTTTTTAAAGGCATTAATGAAACTTCGTATTGAAGATTGAATTTTAATACCCTTTTTAATTTGTCACTACTTGTCACAAATTATACGTTCAACAAAAATTATAAGAAGCTATTAATTACCCGACAACCATTTTTTGAATTCGCCAGAGCGCTCTACACTGGTAATAGTTTCGAATGGCGCTTCGGGTTTCAAGGTTATTTTTACACGCGATTTACTGTAGTTAACCATCTTGCTGATGGAAGATAAACTAATAATGATTTGGCGGTTGATGCGGAAAAATTTCGATGGATTCACCATGCGTTCAATCTCGTCTAAGGTCATATCGAGTAGGAACTTCTCTCCTACTAAAGTGGTTAAGTAAACCCCTTTGTTTAATATATAGAAATAGGCAATCTCCTCTATTTGAACCACGCGAATTTGCTGACCTAAATTCACCCTTAAGCGCTCTACGTATTTCACAGGACCATTCACATTCATGGCACTCATTAAATTGTAAAGTTGACTTTCAGAATACACTTGTTTTTGTTTCTTGAACTTTTCAAGTGCTTGGTGTAATTCCTCTTCTTTAATGGGCTTTAACAAATAGTCGATGGCATTCAACTTTAAGGCTGTGAGTGCATGCGCATCGTAAGCTGTAATAAATATAACAGGTAAATAAAATGAAATATTTCTTAATATCTCGAAGGACAATCCATCGGCAATTTGTATGTCAAACAAACCCAAATCTGGCTCGTTGGTTTTCAACCAATTTAAAGTTTCTTCAACACTTTCGGACACCTTAACAACCTCGAATTCATTGCTGTAATTTTTAACCAATTGTTCCAATCTTTTGGCCGAAAGGGCTTCGTCTTCTACTAATAATATTTTAAACTTCGGATTGGGCATGTTTGTAAGTGTAATGTTAATGGCAAAGATATAGCATTTTATCATTAATTTTCTCTACCTGTTTGACAGCGCGATACATAGCTTATGAGCCATTCAATTAAAAGCTCCAAATATTACTAAAATTTTGAGCAAAATATCCAAAATTTTGCCTAT
>CAJBKH010000158.1 GCA_903953615.1 uncultured Bacteroidota bacterium | reverse complement strand
TGTTTATAAATTTTCTAATTCTGCGTGAATGAACTGATTTAATTTCTCTCCTTTTAACATGCCCTTAGAAAGTAAAGCCAAATTCAAGGCTTTTTCTGCAATGGCTTTTGCATTGTCTTTTTCACTCACGAGTTTTTTAGCTTTAATGTGATTGGAATTAATCACTGCAGTATAACTCAATGGCATATTGCCAAACATATTGAATCCATTCATCTTGCTCATCTCGCGCATTCTTCTATCGTATTCGCTTTCGGTAATGGTAATCAAGGCATCTTCAGGATTCAAATTTTCTGTTGTGAATTTTAAATCAGCTTGTTGATTGGCACTTTCAAATAAACCAACTAGTTCTTTGCATTCCTCTTCATTTAACAAGGCAATGTTGGTAGTCTCTTGCGGAATCAAACGATCTACTGCTTCGGCATCTACGCGTTTACATTGCACTTTCTCATTGTGCTGCTCAATATAACCTGTAAAGTGACTGTCGAGCGGTCCTTCTAATTTAATGACTTTATAACCTTTTTTAGTAGCAGCTTTGATATAACTGTACTCATCGTTAGAATGGTTGGTATACAATACAACCGTGTTGCCATCTTTGTCGGTTTGATTCGGTTTTATTTCAGTAATAAAATCAGTGATTGTACTAAAAGCACCATCGGTAGTTTCAAGTAAACAAAAGTCTTTGGCTTTCTCTGCAAATTTTTCATCACTTAGCATGCCATATTTTACAAACAAGTCGATGTTTGGCCATTTGGTTTCAAAGTCGGCTCTGTCTGCTTTGAACAATTCATTCAATTTATCGGCTACTTTTTTGGTGATGTGCGAAGTGATTTTTTTAACATTGCCATCGCTTTGTAAGCTACTTCTCGAAACGTTCAATGGAATGTCTGGAGAATCAATCACACCATGCAATAACATTAGGAACTCAGGTAAAATATCTTTTACATTATCGGTTACAAATACTTGGTTGCTGTACAACTGAACCTTGTGTTTATCGGCCTCAATCGCACTGTCTACTTTAGGGAAGTATAAGATACCTGTTAAGTTAAAAGGATAGTCGACATTGATATGAATCCAAAACAAAGGCGCTTGAGAAAACGGATACAGTGTTTGGTAAAAATTAATATAATCTTCGTCTTTTAAATCGGTCGGTTTGTTCAACCACAATGGTTTTACTTCATTGATAATTTTGCCATCAAACTCAATCGGTACTGGTAAGAATTTACAATACTTGGTAAGCAATTGAGAGATTTTAAACTTTTCTGCAAACTCAGTGCTGTCTTCTGCTAAGTGCAAAATAATATCGGTACCGCGTTCTGTTTTGGTGCCTTTGCCAATGGTAAACTGTGTGCTTCCATCGCAAGTCCAGTGTGCCGACTCAGCACCTTCTTTATAAGAAAGGGTATTGATTTCGACATTCGATGCTACCATGAAGGCAGAATAAAAACCTAAACCAAAATGACCAATCACATTGGCATCGGCTTTGTCTTTGTATAGTTTTACAAATTCTTCGGCTCCAGAAAAGGCCAGTTGGTTGATGTACTTTTCAATTTCCTCTTCTGTCATACCAATGCCATTATCGCTAATGGTAAGGGTTTTGGCGGTTTCATCGAGGGTAATCGCAATTTTAAATTCGCCTGTTTCGCCTTTGAATTCACCAACACTTGCCAATGTTTTTAATTTGTTGCATGCATCTGTTGCATTCGATACGAGCTCTCTTAAAAATATTTCGTGATCGCTGTAAAGAAACTTCTTGATGATTGGAAAAATGTTTTCGGTATTGACTGATATACTGCCTGTTTTACTCATATTAAATTGATTCGATTAAGTATTTCTTTAATTTCAAAAATTAATCCAATTAAATAATTCAGTAATTTTGGCATATTTGCAGACAAAAATGTTTTTTATTCTGTCAAAAATATTGTTATTCTTAATCAAGCCACTGGTGTGGGTTGTATTTGTGCTTTTGGGTGCCATTTTTACAAAAGATGAATTCAAGAGAAAAAGAAGATTAATTATAGCATCCTGTCTTCTCTTTCTATTTTCGAATAGTTTTTTGGTGAATGAAGCGTTAAAGGCGTATGAAAGTAAAGGAACCAAAGATTTAGATTCTGTTTATGCGGTTGGCGTGGTATTAGGTGGTTTCTCTACCCGCGATTTAAACACAGGTAAAACAGGTTTTTTTGAAGCGAGTGATCGTTTTTTGCAAGCCCTTAAATTATACCATGAAGGCAAAATAAAAAAAATCCTCATCAGCAGTGGAAGTGCCAGTGTGATGAATCATTCTGTAAAGGAGGCGGATGCAGTAAGGGCCTATCTTTTGTCGATTCATGTGCCAGATTCTGCCATAATCGTTGAGAATCAAAGTCGCAATACACTAGAGAATGCCAAATACAGTTTAGCCATTTTAGATTCACTCAAAATCAAAACAGGCATATTGGTAATTAGCAGTGCTTGGCATTTGCCGAGGGCCAAATTGTGCTTTAAACAAAGAGGAGGTGGCATTGATTTTTATGCGACGCATTTTTATAGCAAACCCATACGCGATTATTCACCTGATAATTTATTGGTGCCATCTGCCGAAGCATTGGCCAAGTCGGAATGCCTTTTAAAGGAATGGGTTGGTTATGTCGTTTACTGGTTAAAAGCTTAACTAAGGATACTTTTTCTTGACATATTTAACGAGAATATGCATGTCGCGTTTCCATTTGTTAAAATGGTTGAATGAATTAAACATAAAGTCTACCATTTCAATCTCATTTTTAGGCGTGCGTTTGTTTTTTTCAATAAATTTTGTTTCGATATTATCGATGTACATTTTGAAATCGAGCATGCACTCAAACCAATTTCTAAAAACAGCATAATTGGTAGTAGTAGAGGAGATGGCGTAGGTTCTTCTGCTGCGCGGAAAACGCATACCACAGAGGTTATAATGATTGGTTGAAAGCCAACTGTAGTGGCCAGTATTGCCACTTTCTTCAATTTTAATGGCTAAAAATAAATGGTGCCATTTGCCCATGTATTTTTTGGCGACTTTATGCAGCACAGCAACGTCGGGCACTGTTTTTAAATCAAGTCCCCTCAAAACATCTGTTGTGTCGGTTTTGGCTACAAGCGAGTCGCCATGGTTATGGGCCGAGGCTAAACTAGTGCTTGCGAGTATCAACCATATGATAAAAAACTGTTTTATCTGCAAAATAGGAAATCAAATTTAATGTTAATGCTTGTATGTTTTTCCACAAATTGTTATGTGAAGTTAAATTTTATTGTTTTAAGAGGTTTAAATATCAACTATATTTGAATCTTCAATTTATATATGTTGTTTAAAAGATTATTTCTTGCAAGTTTATTAACATCTGTCTTGTCGATAGTTCAATTAAGTGGACAGAGTTTTGTTGTTTCGGGTTTTGTTTTGAATCAAACCACGGGCGAAGTAATGGTAGGGGCCTATGTTTTTTGCCCACAAACAGGTGTTGGAAGCGTTACCAATAATTCTGGTTATTACGCATTAAGTATTCCATATGGTACAAAGAATGTAATGTTCTTAGCTGATGGATTTGCTGCTAAAATTGATACAACGGCCATTAATAGAAACAAACAATTGGATGTGGAATTAAGACCTTTGGATGAATATGAAATGCAAACCAATCCTTTTAAAAACACACCTAAGGCGCAAGTAGAACCAGATATTACCGACGAAACAGATGATACTTCGCAAGAGGTAAAAGTAAAAAAGGCTGTCATAAAAAACACAAAAGCAGTCGATGAAATTATAAAAATAGCCTTGAGTAGAAATATAAAAATTATTGATAGAATAGAAAATGGGATTGTAGAAATTCCCGGATTGCAAATAAGCAATATGCCAAGTTTGGTGGGCGAGGTAGATGTGATTCGCGGTTTAAAATTTTTACCAGGGGCCATGCCTGGCACCGAATTAACCAATGGTTTATATGTCAGAGGTGGCGGTCAAGATCAGAATTTGGTATTAGTAGATGGAACACCCATTTATAACATGAGCCACTTGTTTGGTTTTTATTCTGTTTTTAATTCGGATGGAATTAATAGCATCAACCTTACCAAAAGTGGTTTCTCTGCAAAGAATGGTGGTAGGTTGTCCGCCATCACAGACATTACCATGAAAGAAGGTGGAGGCAAGTATGCTTCAGGTGTTGTTTCTCAGAGTTTATTGTCCTATCGATTAGAATTAAATGGACCACTATCAAAAGATGGTAGAACAACTTTTGCTTTTGCTGGTCGTCGTTCTTATTTCGATTTGTTTACACGATTAGGTAGCAGCGACTCCAATAAGTTTTGGTATACCCTCTATGATTTCAATTTGAAAGTTTGTCACCGCATTAGCACAAAAAGTAAATTGATTTTTAGTATTTTTAATTGCAGAGATCGCTTATTTAATATGAACACAGAAAGTACTGTTGGGCAAGGTATCAGTAGTAGACAAAGTCGCAGTTCGGATTTACAATGGGGCAATTTTATGGGTTCTGTGCGTTTAAATAAAGTCATTAATCAAACTTTGTTTGCTTCGTTTAGCAGCAGTTTCTCACAGTATCGCAACAATTATATTATCAAAGAATCAACTGAAATTGATACGAGCACAGGCTCAGCAAAATCGGATTACGATTTAAATTATTATAATTTTATACGCGATTTTACAACCAAAGCCGACTTCGATTACAATGCCGATAAAATGAACACCATACACTTTGGTGCCTCTGTTTCAATCAAAGGTTTTGTGCCGGGCACCTATCACCTTAAATATGCTGTTAATAATATTACACAAATTGACACCAATTTAGGAGAAAAAAGAGTGCTAGTAGGTAACGAATATGCCGCCTATATTGAAGATGAAATGCGACTTAACAACAATATGAAATTGGCCTTCGGCGCTAGGTTTGTAAATTACAATTATCAAAAAACAAATTATTTTTTTGTTGAACCACGTGTTTCTTTAAATGCAAAAATCAATAACAAGTACGCTGTAAAAGCCAGTTATACATTGATGAATCAAAATTTGCATTCATTGGAAAATAATTTTTCGTCTTACATTACCGACCGATGGGTGCCTGCTACCAAAGCTGTTCAGCCACAACGCGCACAACAAGTTTCATTGGGTATTTCAAAACCGTATAAACATGATATAGAACTTACCATTGAAGGTTATTATAAAAAATTGGACCGCGTCTTAGAATTGAAAGAAGGTACCTCCTTTGACAATGATCCAATTGCTAGAAGCTGGGAAGATAAAGTGGTAATGGGAAAAGGCTGGTGCTATGGTATTGAAACATTTTTACATAAAAAACGGGGCGATTTTAATGGTTGGATAAGTTACACGCTCTCGTGGGCCAAACGCAATGCGCCTAACGTGAATAGAGGAGAAGATTATTATTTTCAATTCGACAGAAGACATTATATCAATATAGTTGCACAACAGGAAATCGACGATAACAATAGCATTAGCATCAACATGGTATACTCAACAGGCAATGTACAGTCATTGCCGATTGGCAAATACCGCGACATTAACGGCAATATTGTGTATGATTACACCGGTAAAAACAATTACAGATTGAACAATACTTTTAGAATTGATGTTGGATTTAAAAGGATTAGAAACAGAACTTGGGGCACCGAGTCGGGTTATAACATTTCAATCTATAATTTATTAGCGCGCAACAATCCTGCATACGTTTATATAAACAATGCACCTTCTGGCTCTAGTCCTGGCAACCCACAGCCGCCTAAAGCTTACCAAAGATCATTCCTTGGTTTTATTCCAGGTATCACATATTACACTAAATTTTAAAATGAAAAACTTCAAATATATCAGTTTACTTTCTGTTGTTTCTTTATTGGCTTCTTGCGAAAAAGAAATTACACTTAATCTTGGTGATTATGCTTCTAAATTAGTAGTCAATGGTGAATTTAATACCAACGCTACAGTAAAAGTTGAGGTAAGTAGGAGCATTCCTATAATGAATGTGGCCGATTCAACAGGCTATCTATTAATGGATGCAACCGCTAAATTATATGAGAACAATGCCCTTGTTGGTAACTTAACTTATACCAATGGCTTTTACACTATGAACTACAAACCTAAACAAGGTAAAGCTTACAGAGTAGAGGTGAACCGCACTGGTTTTAATCCTGCGGTAGCTGAGGTGGGTATGCCTGCTAGCGTAGCTGTATCTAAACCGGAATTTAATGATAATGTTGGTATCGATAATCTCGGTTTTCCATTCGGTCAATTAACCATACAATTTAAGGACGATGTCAATACCAAAAATTATTATGAATTAGTGGTAAGGTACTATGATGATGGTATTCAACAATGGTTCCCATTGGATTTCAAATCAAATGATATTTTGTTTTTAAATAATAATAAACTTGACAATGGTGGGTATGTATTTAGCGATGTATCCTTCAATGGTCAGCTAAAAACAATTATCACGTCTGTTGAAAGCAATACGGCCAATGGTACACCAAAATTCGAAATCAGTATTAAAACATTCTCTGAAGAATATTATAATTATTTAAAGCAATTACGCGATTATAATAACAGCGGCTTTTTTGTATCCGACCCTGTAATTCTTATTTCAAATGTGAAGAATGGTTTAGGAATGGTTGGAGGCGTATACAACGTAAAAGATACCCTTAGATAAGGTACTATTATTTGCAAACATCACCAGCATTTTTGCCGCCACCGTCACTTGGGAGACCGCCAATTCTAACTTTTCTTAGTTCCGCATTGTAAACAGAAATGCGTTGATTAGCCGCCTTGCCTTCTGCATTGTCATTCGATACAATTGGTTTAGTACTGCCAAAGCCTACACAAATTAAGCGCTTGCAATCAATAAGGTTTTTATCTAACCATTTGCCAACAGCCATTGCCCGCTTCTCTGAAAGCGTTTGATTGATTTCTTCTTTATTTACATTGTCAGTATGTCCTTCAATTCGTAATAGCGTAATATGTGGTTTTTCCTCTAAGTATTTTTTGATGTAATTCAAAGCACTATCACTTGTTGGAAGCAATTCGTCGGTGTTTGTTTTAAATTGAATGGCAGAAGGCAAAATCAATTCATTGTTTTCAATCTTATAATCGTGCGATTGAAAGGTAAAAGCTAATGAAAAGGAAACAGCGAGGATTGTAAATATTTTTTTCATGTTGAATGAACAAATTTAAGTGCTGAATTTAAAACCACCAATTAAATTTAATCTTCATGACCTTTGCCAGGCTGAACGCCTTTTTGTGCAGGTTCTTCGGCAGGTAAGCTTATATCCTTTGCATCTAATAAATCTGGTTGGCCGGCATTTAACCAACAGGTATACCATAAACTCCCTAACATTACAATGGAAGCGCGCATTCTGTTTTCTACCATGGTGCCAACAGCGTGCTGATAGGCTTCACTAAAAGCCTTAGAATATACTTTAACGGTTGTACCACCTTTTTTCTCAACACTATATTTTTTGGCCTCGCTAAAATTTTGTGAGACTTTTTTCTCCATGTCAAGCACCGAATCTACCAAGGTAAAACTTTGACCATAGGCTAGCCAAATGGCATTGACTGGATGTTCATTGTAAAGTGCTAAACCAGTAAATAAATCATATTCGTTTTCGAACATTTCAGGTAATCTGCTTTCCCATAAACCATGGATGCCCACTTGGTTTGTTTTTTGACCATTATAGTTAGAAGTTGCGTGCAGTGGCACATGACAGTCGCCAACATAATGGCCTAAGTCGGCACTTAATTTCAGGATGCGCACATAATCTTTGATTTTAAAAGCCTCAGTTAATTGGTACATCACTGTCTGAATATACCAAGGCACAATGCCATGCGCTTTGATAGTGTCTTCCGTATATTTTAAAATGGCATCTTTGTAAAAATGAGGCAGTGTATCGAAAGGTGCGGACTTTTCATAATGGTCGCCATCTAAATAATGACGGCAAGCTTCACCCTCCATAATATAACGCCGCTTATCGGCATCAACAGCATGATCGATGACATACTTAGCATTTAATTTATAGAATTCAAATAATGGTTTGGGTAAAGTATAAATGGCGATTTCATTTATTTTTTTATGTCCATAAAATCCCCACGCACCTAAATGCTGAGCGATTAAACAAGCAGTTAAAATAAAAATGGAACGCATCATTTTTTTAAGATTTGTGCGATTACTAAAGGTAAATGTTGATGTTCTAAAAAATGAATTTTTTTCGCAACAGTATCTGCACTATCTGTGTCATATACTTGGCACTTGGCCTGAAAAATTATTTCTCCTTTGTCGAATTCAGTATTTACTTTATGAATGGTAATACCGGTTTCGGTCTCGCCATTTTGAATCACTGCTTCATGCACAAAATGACCGTACATGCCATGTCCACCGTACTTAGGTAAGAGGGCAGGATGCAGATTGATGATTTTATTTTCAAAAGCATTGATAAAGTTTTCGGGCACTAGCCAAAGGAAACCGGCCAATACAATTAAATCTGGTTGGTATTGTTTAACTAAATCGATGACGCGGTTGCTGGTGTAAAAATCTGCCTTATTAAAGTACTGCAGGGCAATGCGTTGTTCAATTGTTTTTTCAATAACACCTGCACTTTTTTTATTTGTAAAAACAGCAGCAACTTCGGCCTCAGGATGTTCATTAAAATAATGAATTATATTGAGTGCATTGCTGCCAGCTCCAGATGCAAATATGATTATTTTAGGTAACATTATTTTATGGTAGTTGCAATGGCTTCTATGATTCTTAAGTCGCGTTCTTTGGTATTTAAATCGGCTTGGTAAATAAACCCTTCAAATACAAATAAACTACTTTTATCGGGCACTTGAACAACGTAACGGATAAAGGGTCCAGCCATGGTCATGCCTTTAATGGTCCACCAACCACGCATTTTACCTGCCATTAAATCATTAACCTTGGTTAATTCAAAGGTACGCGCAGGATAAAAACTACTTTCGGAGGTACTCATGTAGGTGCCTTTTAGCGAACCTTCAATGTTGTATTTGCAAAATGAGTCGCGCAGTGAACGAATTTTAAGATATGTAAAATCACTAGAATCGATAGATGGATAAGCATGCACAATTAAGCCAATCGATTTTGCTAATCCGTTTATTGTGGTGTCTTTTTGGAACCAATAAAAATTGTCGTTTTCTTTTACGACATAGAAACCTTTCGGTATGTTCACGCCAACACCATACTTCTCTTTAAAGCGTTTGTAATAAGGGCTTGTCATACCATCCTCGCCATATAATTTTACATACTCGTCTTTCAACTCGGCTTGTAAAAGGGTGTTCACAATGCGTTCACGTTGACTGCTTAATTGGCGTTTTAAATTTTGAGATGAACTACAAAAGAGGTAGGTAATGTGTTGGTGTTTGGCCATTACATTTTCTTTCACTCTAATGGTCAACTCAGTTGACTTTGTCCATTGCGCTATACTATCACTTGAAAATGATTCAAGCAGTTCGTCCATCTGCTTATAGTTTTCAGGAAGAACAATAACGAGAACGTTGCGTTGGTTATAAAAAAACTTAGAAAATGTTTCTAAATCTGGTGTATTTAATTCAAAAAAAGGAACCACCGAAGGCAAATTCAATAAAGGTGTTTTAAAGACACTATCAAAATCGGATTGAAGATCAGATAAAGTTTTAGAATCGCTTGTTA
>CAJBKH010000157.1 GCA_903953615.1 uncultured Bacteroidota bacterium | reverse complement strand
TACCACCACCACTACTACCAACAATGGCAATTTGTTCGCCTTGTTTTGCAGTAAAACTAATGTCTTTTAAAACCTGTACTTCTGTTCTGCTTGGGTAACTGAATGCAACATTCTTAAATACAATCTCGCCCTTTAACCTTGGCAAACTTGCGTCAATTTCACCATTAATTGCTTCGCCATCCATGGCCATCAATTCTCTTACCCTTTGGGTAGAGCCTATGGTTTTTTGCAACTGACCAAACATATCTGCAAAACCACCTAAGGTGCCGCCAACAAAAATACTGTAGATAACAAAACTAATAAGCAAACCTACTTCCATGGTGCCTTGCTGCACCATGCCTGCGCCATACCAAACCACAAAGCCTATTGCACCAAAAACAGAAAATATAATAAATGATATAAAAAACCCTCTGTAGAGACCACTTCTTAACGCAAATTCAATCAATGAATCAATGTTTTTACCATAACGGCTGCGTTCAATCGATTCACCAGTAAAGGCCTTTACAACGCTGATACCTTGTAAGGTTTCTTGCACCACATTGCTGCTCTCTGCCAACATATCTGTTTCTCTTCGGCTCATCTTTTTAATTTTTGCACCAAAAAACACTGCACTTATTGCAATCAACGGAACTATAGACAGCATGATAAGCGCCAATTTCCATGAAATAATAAAGATAAAACTCAATCCTATAATGAGGGTTAATAGACCTCTTAAAAACTCTGCGAGTACAAACGAAATGGTGTCTTGTATTTGTCCTGTATCTGCAGAAATCCTGCTACTCAAATCACCTACCCTTTGACTACTAAAAAAAGACATGGGCAACGAAATGATTTTGCCATACAATTGTTTTCTCAAATCTGCTGTCGCACTCGTTCCAGCTTTGGTAAGCATGTATATCCTCATAAACGAAAAAACAGTCTGAACAGACAATTGAATAAAGATAAGAAGCAATACAAAATTCAAGGACCAATGCACCTTTAATAACTCAGCACTTTTACCCATGTTTCCCATGCCTGGCATTACATCACTGGCATTGGAACCGCTCACCGCATCAATCATTTTACCCATTAAAAAAGGAAAGGCCATGGTGCTAAAAGCCGAAAGGGATATAAAAATTAGACCGCCGTAAAAATATTTTTTATGTGGACGTAAAAATTTGAAAAGAAATTTGAATTCTGAAAGTGAATCCTTTGTAAGTTTTACCTTAGGTAAATCGCGGTCTTGCCTCGGTCCGGCCATTGTATTAAAATTTAGTTGCGAAAATAATCAATTGCTGTTAGTTTAAATTAAATATTTCACCATTTAGACAGATCGCATTTCTTTATCGTCAAGTATTCACTTAATTATTCCCTCATACTTATTATTTAATCATACTTATTTACTATTTTTGAAAAGTGAGATTTCTATTCGCCTTTCTGTTTACTTGCCTGGCTGGTCAAATTGTTGCCCAAGGAATCTACACTGAATTCGGTCAAAGCAGGGTTCAAAAAAAAACCGAAACCTACAGCCTAAAACAAGATCAAATAGAAATTATTTACCATGAAGGTGGCGAAGAATTAGCAAAAATTGTGTTTGCATATGTTATTCAACAATTACCGGAATTCGAAACAAAACTGAATTACAATCTTAGCAATGGCATCAAGATAGTTGTCTATAATCATTTTATTGATTATCAAAATAGCAATATTAACATTATCAATTTCCAACAAAGCAATAGTGGCTATTCTTATCTTACCGACAATACTAGTAGCATCTATTTCTCTGGCAGTCGTATTGATTTATACCGCCAAACAAGAAGAGCCATCGCAGAGGTTTTAATCAGCGAATTTATTTATGGTGGCGACTTAAGAGAACGCATTCAAAATTCAGCATTATTAACTTTGCCAACGTGGTATTACAAAGGCTTGGTGGCTTATTTGGCAGAAAGTTGGAATGTAGAAAACGATAACTATTTAAAAGACTTTTTACTCAGTGGAAAGGCCCATACGTTTACCAGTTTGCAAGAAGAAGATGAGGTATTAGCGGGGCATAGCATATGGCGATATTTAGAAGAAAAATATGGAGCGGGCTCGGTAAGCAATGTTGTTTTCATCACTTGTATTGGCAGAAGTGTTGAAAGCGCTTTCAATTATTACACAGGCTTAACCATTAACAGCATGCTCAAGGATTGGGAGCAGTATTACAAGGATAAATACAGTTTTGATGAGAGCACCTTTAAATTACCGAAAGGACAAGAAAATGTACCCGATAAATTGGCGAAGAAAAGAATCACCCAATTCAAATTGAGTCCAGATGGCAAACAGATTGCTATTGTTACCAATACACGCGGTCGCTACCAAGTCGTATTGTACAATGTCAAAACCAAAAAAAGTGATGTAATTTTCAAAGGAGGCCATCAAATTTTTAACCAACAAGCGTCTTATGATTATCCTTTAATTGCTTGGGATAAAGATGGTAAAACAATCAGTATCATAACCTTCAAAAACAATCAATCCATGCTTACCAAGTACAATACGAACGGTAAAAAAGGAACAACTACCTTGTTAGAAAATGTACCCATCATCAAAGACTTTACCTTTAATTCTGAAGGTACAGAAATGGTCATGTCGATTATTCGCAAAGGGCAGTCGGACATTATTATTTACAACCTACAAAATAAAACCATCAGCGACATTACGAATGATATTTATGATGATTTAAATCCACGTTTTTCATTTAACAATGAGCGTGTACTTTTTTCATCGAACCGCGAATGGCCAACACAAACCGTTGCAAATTATTATTCAATTTTCGAGATTGAAATTAATAACAAATCAATTCAACGCATTGCAGGTTATCCTAAGTTTTTTAGCAATTATTTTCAACCGATTGAGTTGCAAAATAACTACATCAGCTTTTTGAGCGATGCCAATGGCATTGTAAATAATTATGCCATTAAACGCAACGACACCAAAATTATTCAACTCACCAATTACAAACGTTCAATATTATATAACGATGTTGCGAGCAATTCACAAGTAATAGCCGACCTCTTGTTTTTCAAAAACCATTACCGCATCTATGTCGGAGAATTGGCAGAAAATTTAACAGAAGATGAGGTAGACAATCCGCGCAATACAGCCTATCGCAATTGGTTGACGGAAACAAAAGTTCAGAATAAAAAAATGGATACGGTTTATTTAAATGATTCAACCAAAAATAATCCATTACAAAATAAGAAGGATACACTTGCAAAAATCCACAAAAAAGTGTTTTTAAGTGGTTACTATGAGAAAGATGATTTGAAAGCTGATCAGAGTCCGAATGAAAAAATATCGTCCATCAGCATTCAAAAAACAAAGCTCAATTTTGGGGTCAATTATTCCGTAACCCTCTTCGATAATTCATACCTCAATAATTATTTATTTCAGGCCAATGTGAATGAGAGTGTGCTCAACAATCCCTTTTTGCTGAATACTTTATTACAAGCTAAAATTACTGACAATCTAAAAAATTATCAATTCGAGGCAGGTGCTAGAATACCTGTAAGCATTCGCGCATCTGATTATTTTTTAAAGTATACGAATCTAAAAGGCCGCTGGGACCAATCATTCTTCTTCCACCGCAGGGGCCGATTACTAACAAATGAAAATATTGCTGATAGAATGGTGACCGAAGTATTAAAATACACCATCAGCTATCCATTTAACGAGCGATCTAAAATCAATTTGAATACTGGCCTAAGACAAGACCGCTTGATTGCCTTGGCGACCGATTCAACAACAGCCGAAAAACCGACTACCGGCAATGTCTATTTTTCAGCAGGTGCCGAATATGTGTACGACAATGTGCAAAGCAAAGGTTTAAATATTTTTGAAGGTTTAAAATTCAAAATTTATAGTGACAATTATTTTGGTATTAATAAGCAAGCCATGGTAATGAATACCGGTTTCGATGGCCGCTATTATCTTAAATTACACCGACAAATTTACATCGCCACCCGTTTGAGTGGAGCTTTCTCTATTGGTCCTCAGAAGACCGGTTATTACCTTGGTGGTGTCGAAAATGAAATTGGCAAAGTGAATAGCAATTCTAATTTCAATTATAGCATCCCAACACTTACAACTTCAGAATATAGTTTCCAAACCTTGGTGGCGCCTATGCGTGGTTTCAAACGCAACACCAGAGGGGGTTCGAACTTTGCCTTGTTAAATACAGAAATAAGAATTCCTGTTTTATCTTACCTTATTCAAAAACCCATAACCAGCGAGTTCTTAAGAAGCATTATGTTTATAGGCTTTATAGATATGGGCACAGCTTGGCAAGGCAGTTCGCCGTACGACAAAAGCAATCCGTTTAACACCCAAATAATAACCACCACCAATTATTTTGTGAGTGTTACTTCTCAGCGCAATCCCATGTTGTATTCAACAGGCATTGGTGTAAGGGCCAAAATACTTTACCACTATGTAAAGCTCGATTATGGCTGGGGTTATTTGGAAAATAAATTTTTGAAAGGCATGACCACCTTTTCATATGGTTTAGACTTCTAGATTAAGCCACCGTGGTGCCATTGTCTGCCAATTCGTTGGGGGCAATTAGTTTTAATGAGCCATCTAAATTTTTACCCATCAATATCATACCATTCGATTCAATGCCTTTGATTTTTCGTGGGGCAAGATTGGCTAAAATTGTTATTTGTTTCCCTATCATGCTTTCAGGCGTAAAATCAAGCGCAATACCAGAAACAATGGTTCTTTGTTCAAAACCCAAATCGACTTTCAATTTCAAAAGTTTATCTGCTTTCTCCACTTTTTCTGCTTCTAATACTGTGCCTACTCTCAAATCCATTTTACTAAAATCATCGAATGTAATTTGAGGTTTAAGAGGCTCCAAAATTGCTTCAGTATTGGCTGTTGGTAATGTATTGTCAGTCGCTTTCTTATCTGATTTTTGTTTTAAATTATCCAATTGCAATTGAATAATATCGTCTTCGATGTTTTGAAATAGTAAACTAGGTTGACTAATTTCATGACCGCTCTGCAATTGCACGAAGGCATCTAATTGGTAGTTCATCTTTTCAAAACTTAACAAATCATATAATTTTTGAGCGGTGTAAGGAATGAAAGGCTCCATCCACCATGCCAAGTGAGCCGCTATTTGTAAGCCATGAAACATGACTGTATCAGTTCTTGCTTGGTCTGTTTTTACAGTTTTCCAAGGTTCGTTGTCGGCCAAATATTTATTACCAGCGCGTGCAATGTTCATCATCTCAAATAAAGCTTCTCTAAATTTAAAGTGCTCTATGTTGTCGGTGATGGCTGTTTCGCAGCGTTTTATTTCTGCTATTAAATCGGTTTCTTTTTCTGTAGGCGCTACATTCGCTGGTACTTTTCCCTCATAAAACTTATGGGTTAATACCGCTACCCTATTTATAAAATTACCTAGAATAGAAACCAACTCACTGTTGTTTCTGGTTTGAAAATCTTTCCAACTAAAGTCTGCATCCTTCGTCTCAGGGGCAATGGCAGTAAGCACATAGCGCAACACATCTTCTTTACCCGGAAATGTATTAAAGTAGTCTTCCATCTCTACACTCCATTTTCTACTGGTGCTCATTTTATCGCCTTCTAAATTCAAGAACTCATTGGCAGGCACATTGTCTGGCACAATGTATTTGCCAGTAGAATGCAACATGGCCGGGAATATAATACAATGAAAAACGATATTGTCTTTACCTATAAAATGCAACAAGCGGGTGGTATCATCTTGCCACCAAGTTGTCCAATCATCGGCCTTTACATTTTTTAAAGTCGTATTTTGCGGATAGGTGTATTCTGTTTTGCCTTCACCCAATTCTTTAAACAAGGCTTTTGTAGCCGATATATAACCAATCGGAGCATCGAACCATACATAAAGCACTTTGCCTTCTGCATCTTTCAATGGAACTTTCACACCCCAATCTAAGTCGCGGGTCATGGCGCGTGGCGACAAACCACCATCAATCCAACTTTTACTTTGCCCATATACATTGGTTTTCCAATCGTTTTTATGGCCTTCTACCAACCATTCTTTTAACCACTCCTCTTGGTTCTGCAAAGGCAAATACCAATGTTTGGTGGCTTTCAATACTGGCTTATTGCCCGAGATGGTTGAAACAGGGTTAATCAAATCGGTTGGATTTAATGACTTACCGCATCTTTCACACTGATCGCCAAAGGCATTCTCATAACTGCAATTTGGGCAAGTGCCTTTAATGTATCTATCTGCTAAGAAGGTTTGATTCTCCTCATCATAATACTGTTCACTTACTTCTTCGGTAAACAAACCTTTCTCATACATTTCCAAGAACATGGCTTGCGCAGTTTCGTGGTGTAGTTGCTCACTCGTGCGATGGTAAACATCAAATGCGATACCCAATTGCTCAAAATTGCTTTTTAAAAGGGCATGGTACTTATCAATCATTTGCTGAGAATTGATGCCTTCTTTCTTTGCTTGGATCGGAATAGCGGTACCATGTTCATCACTTCCGCACACAAAAATTACTTCTTTTCCTATATTTCTCAAAAATCTAACATAAATATCGGCAGGCAAATAAGCCCCGGCAATATGACCAATATGTTTCGGTCCATTGGCGTATGGCAAGGCGGCAGTAACAAGTGTGCGTTTAAAATCTGACATGAAATAAGGTAATTTTGGGGCAAAGATAATACGTGAATGAGCACCGTATTAAATTATTTTAAATATATTCTGAGAAACTATTTGTAAAAAAGAAAAGAAAATTTACCTTTGCAACCCTATTGCGATTTATTGCCCGATCGTCTAATGGCAGGACGACTGTTTTTGGTGCAGTCTATGTTGGTTCGAATCCAGCTCGGGCAACTTACCATAGAAAAAATCAAGGTTGTGTCTATATTAAATAAAGTAAAAATCTTCAGCGGTTCAGCCTCTTATCATTTGGCTAAAAAAATCGCGGACCATTACGGAAGCCCGCTTGGAGAGTTAACCATCAAAAAATTTAGCGATGGTGAAATGCAACCAAGTTTTGATGAATCTATCCGTGGTTGTGAAATCTTCATCGTTCAATCAACTAACCCTCCAGGTGATAATTTATTGGAGTTGTTACTAATGATTGATGCGGCAAAAAGAGCTTCAGCAAATTCTATCACAGTTGTAATACCATACTATGGTTATGCCCGCCAAGATAGAAAAGACAAACCAAGAGTTTCCATTGGCAGTAAAATGATTGCCGACGTATTAAGTGCCGCAGGTGCTAATCGCGTTATCACAATGGATTTACACGCGCCTCAAATTCAAGCCTTCTTTAATATGCCAGTGGATCACTTAGATTCTTCTGTTGTATTTATTCCTTATATCAAATCATTGAACCTAGATAAGTTAATGATTGCGGCTCCAGATGTTGGTGCAAGTAACAGAAACCGTGAATATGCCAAAGCTTTGGGTTGTTCGATGGTGATTTGTGATAAAGAAAGAAGAAAAGCCAATGAAATTGCTAGCATGACCATCATCGGTGATGTTACAGGGATGGATGTTGTATTAGTTGATGATTTAATTGATACCGCAGGCACCCTTTCAAAAGCAGCTAAATTAATAAAAGACAATGGTGCACGTTCGGTAAGAGCCGTATGTACCCACCCTGTTTTAAGTGGCAAAGCATACGAAAATATTGAAAACAGTGTTCTTGAAGAACTAATTGTTTGCGATACCATTCCTATGCAACATGCCTCACCAAAGATTAGAGTTTTATCAGTTGCCCCTCTAATCAGTAAAGCCATCAGAAATATCCACGAACACGGTTCTGTAAGTTCCTTGTTCAAGCTTGATAATAGTTTCCAACCCAATTTAATTTAAAGAAAAATGAAGACAGTAGCATTGACTGGCGAGTTTAGACCTTCGTTAGGAACGAAGGACGCCAAAACGTTGAGAAACGAAGGTAAAGTTCCATGTGTATTATACGGAGGAGGTGAAGTACTTCACTTTTTCGTGTATGCGCCTGATTTTAATGCCCTCGTTTACACTCCAAACACTTACAAAGTGCAATTAACCATCGAAGGCAAAAAATATCTTGCAGTATTGCAGGATATGCAATTTCATCCAGTAAACGAAACCATTCTGCATGCAGATTTCTTAGCTGTTGATGAAAACAAATCTGTAGTGGTATCTATTCCAATTAAAGTAACAGGTAACTCACCAGGTGTTAGAGCCGGTGGTAAGTTAATCCAAAAAATCCAACGTTTGAAAGTACGTGGAACGATTAACAAAATACCTGATGCAGTGATTGTACCAATTGACACCCTTGACATCGGACAGTCTATTAAAGTAAAAGACTTAGACATTAGTGGTATCGAAGTATTAGATGCAAAAGAAAACGCAGTAGTTTCAGTTAAAATAACTAGAAACGTTGTGGCTGCAGCTGCAGATGCTAAAAAGTAATTAATTTTATTAACCCAATAAAAACCTCACTTCATGTGGGGTTTTTTTATGTCCTAGCCTTTGCGCTTAGCCCTCGGATGATACAAGGCAATGGTCTCCTTTAAAAACTTGCGATCTAAATGCGTGTAAATCTCTGTTGTAATAATACTCTCGTGACCCAACATTTGCTGCACCGCCCTTAAATCGGCCCCGCCCTCAACCAAACTAGTGGCAAAGGAGTGTCTAAAGGTATGCGGACTGATATTCTTTTGAATGCTCGCTTTGACGGCTAAGGTTTTAATTAATTTGAAAACTGATATACGACTCAAACCATTCCCAAAATGGTTGAGAAAGGTGGTATCGGTATACTTCTTATTGACTTTTAAATGCACCCTGGTTTCATTAATATAAATACCAAGTACTTTTAACACCGATTTAGCAATGGGAACCAAGCGCTCCTTATTGCCCTTGCCATGCACTTTGATAAATTCTTCTTGAAAATAGATTTCTGAAATGTTTAAGCCCACCAATTCACTAACCCGCAAGCCGCAGCCATAAAGGGTTTCGATAATGGCCTTGTCCCTATGCCCCATGGGTTTCGTAAGATCTATTTGCGCCAACATTTTATCGATTTCATCCTTGCCCAACACCTCGGGTAATTTGCGTGCCAATTTGGGTAATTCCAAATTTTGGGTAGGATCATTGCTCAAAACATCTTCGAGCAACAAAAATTTGTAAAATGCGCGCAAGCCGCTAATTATGCGGGCCTGACTGGTAGCAGCCACGCCAATCTTGGTCAATGAATTTACAAATTGAAGTAAGTGATTATAATCGACTTGCAAAGGACCAACAGGCGTTGCGTTG
>CAJBKH010000156.1 GCA_903953615.1 uncultured Bacteroidota bacterium | reverse complement strand
ATTTTTTATCGTTTTTAATTTCCTTTTCGGTAAGTATAAGCGATACTTTTAGTAGCGAAATTGGTCAGTATTTTAAAGGCAAAACTTTTGATATCTACTCGATGAATCCAATACCATCAGGACTTTCAGGGGGCATCTCATGTATAGGTACCCTTGGCGGCTTAATGGGCGCCATTATTTGTACCATGCTGTCCTTTTTATTTTTAAAAATACAACTATCAGATGCCTTTTTAGTGGGTGCACTCGGTTATGCCGGTATGGTCTTGGACAGTGTTCTCGGCAGTCGTTTGCAAGCAAAATACCTTGATGAAAACAATGTGCTTACTGAATTTAATTCAGGACAAATAGCGAAGGGCTACAAATGGTGCACAAATGATGTTGTCAACCTAATGGCCAATGCCATAACAGTGGTCGTTTTTATTTTAGTACGCTCACTTTAAAATAGTGAACTTGCTGATTCAATTCAACGCACAAAACATAGTTGCCAGAACTTAAGCGGGCAATGTCTATGCTAGTTGTATTCTGTCCCTTGTTTTCAATGGTCAATTTACCATAACTATCATACAAGCGATAATTGTAATTCATGCCTGTCAAGGTTTCTATGGTCAACTGGTTTTGCGCTGGATTTGGATACACCGTAATGAATGTATTTTTATTGAGTGTTGCAAGGTTGGTGTAATTAACGTTGTATTCTGGTGAAGTACTTTGGCATCCATTCGTATCGGTATGGCGAACACTGAATTTAGCATCAAAAGGCGGATAAAAATATTGTGCTTTGGCACTGTCAATATTAAAGCCGTTTAAGAGCCATTCGTTGCCAAAAGTATAATTTGATTTAAGTGCGCGGTTAATTCTTGTAACAGTCGGTTGACTAGGCAAAGGATGCGTGGTAACTTTCACTTTGTTGCTACTGTCTTTACAGCCATTCAAGTCGGTGCCCACCATGGTGTAATAATGTGGATTCACAGGTGGTGTTTGTAGGGTTGGTGAACTGTTTAAACCTGTTGCCAATAAATTGATGCCGTCTAAGTACAAATCGTATGTTGATGCACCAGAAAATTTCAGTTCTAAGGCATCGCCAACACATAAATCAGTTGTTGTGGTGCTGAGTTTTACTTTAGGTAAGCTATTAATGCCAGTGCTTATTACTTTTGAGATAGCGGTACAGCCTTTGTCAGATTTAAATGTTATTTCGTAATTGGCCGTATTAAAAAGTCTTTCACTGTAACTATTGGCCTTTGAAAAAGTGCCACCAGGATTTCGGTAGTTGTAAAACCAATATTCATTCGCTCCACTGGCTTGAATTTTAATGGTATCACCATAGCAAAGTGATCCGCTTTTTAAGTTAGTAGTAAATAGTACACGAGGCTTGGGGTGTATGGTAATGCTTGGTAATGAGATGTTAGCAAAGGCTTCTGTTGCGGGATTTGTACCCACTACCTTTAATTGGTAGGTGTGAGAAAGGTAAACATTGGGACTATGCACACTAAAATTATTGTTTGTGCCATTGCTCAGGGTGTCAAGTAGTAAACTTGGTTGACTAAATTGACAAATACTATCTGAAAGATAAATTTTGAAACTGTTGT
>CAJBKH010000155.1 GCA_903953615.1 uncultured Bacteroidota bacterium | reverse complement strand
TTTGTTAATTGAGCACGTGGCCCGGCAAAATTCAAGTCGGCCACTTGGTTCATAGGCACTAAATGTATATGGGCATGCGGTACTTCTAATCCAATGACTGCCATGCCTATTTTTTTACACGGCACAACTTGTTTGATTGCAATTGCTACTTGCTTTGCAAAAACATGCATCGCAGCTAGTTGATTGTCATCCATATCAAAAATGTAATCTACGGCCTTTTTAGAAATTACCAAGGCATGTCCCTTAGCCAGCGGATTAACATCCAGAAACGCCAAAAAATCGGCATTCTCGGCTACTTTATAACAAGGTATCTCACCGTCTAATATTTTTTGAAAGATGGTTGACATAATTGTAAAGAATAAATTTGTATTAAGCGCCTATTGAAATCACTTCCAATTTTACAACACCTGCAGGCACCGTAATTTCTACTACATCACCTACACGTTTGCCGATTAAGCCTGAGCCAATGGCTGATTTGCTAGAGATTCTGCCAATTTTCATATCGGCTTCTTTTTCAGAAACGATGGTGTATTCCATTTCTCTATCTGCATTTAAATTTCTAACCTTCACTCTGCTCAACATATTAATTTTGCTGTTATCGAGTTTAGATTCATCCAACACCCTTGCATTGGCGAACATGGTTTCTAGTTTAGAAATCTTAGCTTCAAGTAAACCTTGGGCTTCTTTGGCTGCATCGTACTCCGCATTTTCAGATAAATCACCTTTATCGCGGGCCTCAGCTATTTGAGCGCTAATGGCAGGACGTTGCACTCTTTTAAGATTTTCAAGTTCTTTTTTTAGATTATCAAACCCTTCTTTGGTTAAGTAAACGATATCACTCATCTTGTTCTAAATTATTGTAATGGATATAAAAAATAAAAGTGCTTTCATTGGATGAAAGCACTTTTGCAAATATATTAAAAATTTAATTAATCTAAATTAATTCTTAAACCAAATGTGTGGGTTCCACTAAATGGGTTAGTAGCGCGGTAAGAATAATCAATACCAATGGTATTGTTGTTTTCACGAACACCTTTTTCGCCTTTCTTAGCCAAAGGAATTTGAACACTCGCACCCATACAAACACCAGTGTAAGCGGTTCTCCTGGTATCGTAATTGAAAATGCCTTTTTCGTAATCAAAAGCAGATCTTAACAACAATATTTCTTTGTAGGCATATTCGATACCCAATGACGTTTGATTGCTTGAGAATGAATTATTGGTAAAGTTCATGGCAGTGGTTAATCTGTGCCAGTACATACCTGCTTTTTTATCTAAACGAAAATCATAAGCCAAACCAATATTGATCAATGAAGGCAATTGGGTTTTATCAGCACGTTGACTTGTTGTAGTTGTAAAAGCATTGTCATTGATATTTGATTTAGTAGCTAAACCATCACCAGTGTATTTCAAATCTGGTCCAATGTTTTTAATGCTTACACCAAAACGGATATCACTACCTCTTTTAGCTGCAGGATTATCGCTTAAGTATTTGGTTTTTTTTGTGGCTATATCTTTGATCAATTCTGTTGCGAATTGTAAACCTGCATCAAAACCAACACCGCTGGTTCTAACGTCTGGTGTCGATTCACTCACCACTTTCATATTGATACCTGCTGAAATTTGATCGGTAAAGTTATAAGCATAGCCCACGTTGATATTACTAATCGATGGCTTGTATGTGCCAATACCTCCGTCAGGTTGTGCTACAGTAGTGATTGGAATTTGACCCAAAGAAAATGACATTACACTGATACCTAATGCACCATCGTCACCTACCTTTTGACCAAAACCAAATGTATTAATATTAATACCAGTACCGCCTAACCATGAGGTTCTGCTGAAGCCCAATTCACTGCCTTGCACACGACCTAAACCTGCAATATTCAAATGAAAAGCTTCAACACCACTTACACCTGCTGAGTATGAATTACCCATACCACTGCTTTTCCCCCAACCGTTAATTAACAACTGGGTAAAACCAGCCTGACCAGCTCTTACAGGCCCTTGTGCATATAAATTCCCTATGCTTAGTATAATGGCAACTGCAGTATATTTTATTATTTTATTCATGAATTTCTCTCCTCTTTATTCTTTATATCGTTCGTATTAATATGTATCTAAATCTAATTGACGCATTACACCGTACCACTTCAATATTTTTTCACCTAAGTCGCCACAGTCAACGTGAATAATATATAATCCACTTGCAATCGGCACTTTATTGTCGTTTTTTAAATCCCAATCAGCAAAGGTTAACAAATCATCTTTTTTAATTCTTCTTACCAGAGTACCGCTCAATGTATAAATTGAAACTGTTGCTTTTGGTGGAAGGTTGGTGATTTTAACTTTGTTGTCTACTGGGCTGCTTTCGTATTCTGAAGTAGCATAGTATGGATTCGGAACGATGTTAATTAGGTTCACAGATTTTTTACCTGTTTCAGCATTTACATTGTTGTATACGCTTTCTGTATTGAAAGTATAACGTGGCACCATGGTGTCTTTGTTCGAAGTACCAACTGTTGACGATACCTTGTTGTATGGTTTGCGCATGTTAATTCTAAAACTAACTTCTGTTGGCGGCACACCGTCCTTTACAGTATAACCTCTTTCGGCTATGGCAGGTATTACCCACATTGCTTGAGAAAGTACTTTACGTTTTTCTAAACTAGCAGGACTTGTATTTGGCGCTGAAGCCAACATGGTTTGGTACATTAAACCTTCGTCGTATGTTGGACCTTTAAACGTTCTGTTTGCCAATCCACCTGGGTAAGAGCCCATGATATAGATAAAGTGTTTACCACCGAAATTGTAATACGTATTGGTGTTGGCATAATTTGAAGTTGGATTCCAAATCATATCGGTACCATTTTCACCTGGTAAATAAGAATCTTCACCAAAGGCAATGTTTAATCTTTCACCAGTTTCAAGGTTTACAGCATAACCTGGGAAATAACTTCTACCCATATCAGAACCATCGGTTTCCCAACGTTGGAACACGCCATTTGAATGCACTGGTCTAATAGATGAATGGTAACGCAAGTTCATTTTCGCCATACCGCCTTCGTTCAATGAAGACTCTTCACCCATTTCTAATACCACACATCTGGTCCATTTTCTAACATCAGGTGTGATGAAAATTTGAACACTTGCCAATTCAGAAATTGGATTATCAGAAATACTAGAACCACCCCAAGCAGGACCAAAGGTTAATTCACCTTTGCTATTGGCACCTTGTACCCTTGCAGCCAAAGCATATGGCGCAATTCTTCTGTCCCAAATTTTCTCGAATGCTTCGTATGGATCGTATGAATCTAAACCTTGGTGGTTAGGATCTGATTCCGCGCTGAAATCATCATTGTATAAATCAATCGCTGTTGTAACCTTTGTACCAGAACGAATCCAGTTAAATGGTGTTAACAATTGACCATTTGCAAAACCAGTTACATCTTGATCGGCCAAAGCGGTTAACCATCTTCTGCTATCATCTTCGAATTTCACTTCATAACCTAAGAAACCATTGGTAGTTTCTAAGTATTGGTTTTTACCAGGCACTGGTGGTTGAATAATTTCAACAGCCATACCCCAATCGCGTAAGTTTCTTGTTTTCTTAACGGGTCCACCATATCTGCTTTTACCCACTATGGTTTCAGTTCTAGCTTCCATAGAAGTATCTGCATAAACTGTATCATTGGTTGTTAAGTTTACAATTCTCCAATAAGCCTTGGCAGAAATAGAATCTTGGTATTTTAAGGAAGTACCTAAAGGTTTTACTCTGTCTTTATACTTTTCGATGAATTGGAATTCAAAATCAGCTTTTGGCACTAACAGCGGGTCAACAATTTTAATGTTAACTGGACCTTTACCACCAATATAAACTGGTTCATTTGATTTGTTATTGGCAAGGATTTCGTCGATGGTTGCTTTAGAGAACTCTAAAATTTGACCACCATTACCTCTACCTTCTAATTGTTTCAAGATAGGACCATCACCATAATTTGATTGTTGTAAACTACCAAACTGTTCTGGCGATGTTTTATGAGGAATAGCAGATAATTTAACTGTATTTCTACTTGACAAGAACTGCTCTGGTTCTAATTTAGCAGGATCGTTTGAAGGATAGCCATAAGCTAAAACTAAATAGTAATAGGTTTTAAAGTTAACCAAGGTTTTGCTTGAACCCGTTGCAAACGCATCTTCTGTAATATTTAAAGTATGGAAGATACCAAGATTGGCACCATTCACTTTTTCTTTTGGAATATTAGCTGATACAGTTGGATCAAATTCTTGGTTGATCATTTGCGCAATATTGTCTTTCACATCGCACTGACCAACTAAAACTGCTTTATCAATATTATTTAATTCAGTGTTAGAAACACTACCATCTTTCAATTGGTAAATCATATACCCTTGGAAACGGTACTTAATCACTTGGTTTTGTTCGTTTTTGATATCCTCTTGGTAACCTTCAGTAATTTTGGTATCCAAGAATTTAATTACTAAGCTATTCTCTAATTCTTGAACTTCAACAGTTGGAGGCTCAGGACCATCAGCAATATCAAATTTATTATTGAATAATTTTTGTGCTTTATCGCTCGCTAATTTCAATAATTTCAATGAACCTCTTGCACCACCTGAAGTTGTTTTCGCCCAAACAACACCGACAGTAACTTTATTGATGGCACCACTTTTCAAAGTGAAAGGACCAGCAGATTGCAAGAAACGTCTATCACCTGGTGAGTTACCCGCTGAATACTCATTCCAACATGGTAAGTTAGCAGTTGCAGGATTGGTGCAATCGTCAAACATATATTTGGTTTTGACCGAACCACCCACACCATTGCCACCAAAGGTTACATCGTTACCATTTTGCCATTTTGCTTGTAAATAGTTATAAAAATCAATCGCAGCATTTGGGTTACCATTCACTGGATCAGCATTGTTGTTGTAATAAACGAAAGCACCCATGCCTAGTTGGATACCATTGGTATCTCTTGGACCTTCGAAGAAATCGACACCAATAC
>CAJBKH010000154.1 GCA_903953615.1 uncultured Bacteroidota bacterium | reverse complement strand
CATGATGCCCGCTTTGCTAGCGTTCGATGCTAACTCACCTACATAGGCTTTATCATTATCGTCGATATAGCCAATGCCCATGCGTGCTCTGTACTTTATACCTTTGCATTCGAAGCCCATTAAACAACCCAAAGGGAATAAATAACTGGTCGCCTTGCGCACTTCAATGCCTTCTTTTTCTTCTACCAAATAACCGCGACCTAAAGTCGAAAATTTTAAATTTTTCGCACCCGAAGGCAAGGTAATGTACTCGCCACTGTGACTGATAAACGTATACGTTCCATCGGCATTGGCCAAGGGTTTGAACTTGCTGATATCACCTATCGCTAGGGCTTTGCTTTTGTCTTCATTTGCAAACAAATTAACCTTAGGTTGAGGATCATAAATTTGTAGCCACTGATCGAAATTGAGCAAGCAAAAAGGTGGTGCATAATCCATTAAATTTTGTGTATTAGCTGCCTTGTTTAAATCAGTACCAAATACATGTTCCAATTGAAAACAACCATGCCCTATTTCGTGCGCCAAGGTATGCGGATTCAGTTCTGCATTGTTTAAAAATACAAAACCATATTGCTCACCCAAATTCATAAAACCTTTCACAGCATCTTTAGCAATGTTTAAAACAAAAACATAAGCGGTATCATTGCTACTGTTTTTTTGCAACCATGGATGCGCGTTTTTATATGCCGTTATAAAGCGATTCAAAGCGGCTGAATAACCTAATTGTACAGCTGTTTTTTCGGCTTCTAATACTTCGGTGTTGGCATCATAATCTTTAACATTTAAGGCGGCCCCAATTTTTAAATTGAATTGCAAGGCATATTGTTTCAACAATTGGTTCATTCTGCTTTCAAAGGCTGTTGCTTGCATATCTACTCCTAAGCCATTCACAGGCACTAGCACGATGTTTTGCATTTTAGCATCAACCGTAATTATATTAAGCTTGCCTAAAATCCAACGTTGACTGGCTTGCTGAGGTGTTAAACGATAAGTAGCCACCGCCCAAATGGCATCGGCATATAAGTTTAAACGGCCATTGACTTGTATAGAAAATGTGTTGCCATTTCTTGTGCATGGCAGCAGTGTTCCATCGCTTCTTACAAAGCGAATGCTATCGAGTGGACAAGGCCATTTTTTACTCTGTACGACTTGTGCTTCAATTGTTATTTTATTGCCTGTTTGAATTAATTTCCATGCGGCATAATAGGTGGTATCGCTGCTCTCTAATTGGTCGTATGTTTTGCCTGCAGTTAATTGTGTTAATTGCATGGCATCGTAACCTTGTGCGACTGTTGCATTAAAAAATACTTTGGCCATGCCGGGTGGCAAACGGGTGGGCGTGCCTTCGCCTGTGCTCAAGTCTTTGACGATGGGCGCTGTGCTTGGTCCCTCGGCCTCGCTTACCATACCGCCAGCACTGATGAAATATTTTTTACCATTGGCATCGGTCAAAACCGTGTTACTTCCTTTGGGTATTTTTTGTGAACCATTGCTGCCTTCAATCACAATATCACCATTGTCACTCTTTGTCACTTTTGTGATACTGCCTTCATATTTTAAAGTACCAAAACGGTTCCAATTATTGCCAAATAAACTGCGCCAAGCTTTACCAATATTTTTAACAGTGCGATCGCTTATTTCGAGCGGTGCCTGCAGTAATTTTATTTGACCGATAATCAGTCGTTTTTCATTGTTTAAAAAGATGTGTTCGAACGCACAAGGTAGGGGCACCTTACCAGTGAAAGGCAAATTAACAAAACCAGCACCACTGAACCACCCATTGCCACCAGTGGCAGCAGTCACCCTTACATCGAAGTCGGCCGCTTTAATTATATCGCCATTCTCGAGACTCAACAAAGCAGTTGTATTTTTCAAATCAATAGATGGCAAAGCCTTGCCACATTGTTTAGTAAACTGCTGATACGCACTTTCTTTTTGTATGGTTTTAAAATTATAAACGGCACTGTGTTCACTCTCAGTTTCGGCACAAACACCACTCACTTTTATTTGGTAAATCTGATTGGCTTTTAATTGCGCAATGAGTAATTGATTGCTAAAAGCTTGTAGGCTCAAGAAATTTTTTTGTTCTGCTTCTTTGTAATACACCACATAACTTCTGCAGCGTTGATTGGCGTCCCAATTAATTTGTAGACCAGTGCCATCGCCCGCAGTTGTCATAATATTCTGAGGTGTAGGACAAGCACTGCCATACACAAAACTCACTACTTGACTATGACCATCGTTATCAAAAATAGCTTTGCCGTTCACATCGATGGCTTGCACTTGTAAGGCATAGGTTCTGCCTTCTATCATCATTGGTTCTGAAGGCCCATAAATAAAAGTAGTTTGGTCGGTTAGCGTTTCAAAAAAATTCACACTGCTGCTCAACATTACTTCGTTGGCATTGCGTGTGGCAGGATATACTTCGTTCATGCGAATGCGGTAACGCACTGTTTGCATCAACTCTGCAGAAATGGTATGCCTTGGGGTAAATTGTATTTGAAAAAATTGAGGTGTTTGTTGGTTGACATAACTTTTATCAAAAGGTAGATTAATGATGGGTGGCAGGTGTTTGAAAATGGCTGTGGTGGCAGAGCCCCAATTGCTTACTTG
>CAJBKH010000153.1 GCA_903953615.1 uncultured Bacteroidota bacterium | reverse complement strand
CAACAAGGGTAAGACTAAAGTTTAGAAAATATTTTTTTAACATGCTAATTTATAATGCCTGATTCCATTAATTCATTTTTTTCAAATACACTTAGTTGCTTTGTAGTTTTTATTTCCATTGATTATGCGTTGCAAATTGGTATGTGTTGTACGGGGAAGTTACAAGAATTGGCAATAAAACATTTTTCGTGGGCCTTCTCGTGTAAACTGTTTGCCAATTCAACTTGACTCGCATCGGTGATGGTAACATTGGGGTGTAAAATAACCGCTTTAAAATGTCCGCCTCCGCCTTCTTTCTCTACCATGATACCTTCAGCTGCATCCGTATACGCGGTAACAACAATGCCATTGTCTGCACAAAAATGCAAGAACCACAACATGTGACATGAGCTCAATGCATACACCAACATGTCTTCTGGGTTGTGCTTAGTGCCATCTCCCCTAAATGGTGTATCAGCCGAACATAAAATATCTACTTTGTTTTCAATAGAAAGGGTGTGGTTTCTGTTGTATGAAGCATAGGTGCTAGTACCTTCACCTTGGTTGCCGGTCCAAGTTACTTTGGTTTGATAGTGATGTTCTTTATGTGCCATGTTAGCGTGGAAATAAGTTGTTCAAATGTATTGATTTTTCCCATTAATTTGTCAAATCCATGTCATTTTTGTGAATGGCTATTGTTTTAAAATTGAATAAAGATAGGTTTTTGAAAAAGGTATAATATCTTCGGTGCATATTTGGACCTAGATGGTTAGAAACAAACTATTTGCATTCTTATTTTTAATTTTTTCTCAGCATTCTTTTAGCCAAGGAATTGCAGGAAAAGATTTTTGGGTTACCTTTTTGGAACCCGATTTATTATGTGAGCCAGTTTTTTCAATACCACCGATTACCCTTTGGGGCGATGACACTTTAGAACTTTATATCACCTCTGCCTATGCAGCAAAAGTAACCATCGAAGCCAAAGAAAATGTACCCATCGGTTCTGGTATTACGTATAATTATTCGAAAACAATTACATTGGTTCCCAATAAGGTAACCTACGTCAGGCTGCCTCCTTACTTGGCTTGCCATGCTTTGTATTCCGATATTGTCACCAAAAATGGTGTGCATGTGTTTGCCGATAGTGCCGTTAAAGTGAATGCTGTAACCCGTCATAAATTAATGAAAGGCTCCACATCTGTCATGCCATCTGAGTCCATACCTTTTAGTCCTGAATATTTTATTACGACCAACAAAAGTGATGAGTATTGGTCGTGTTATTCGAACATCAAACACAAGGATGCCAAATCACCAGAATTCGGTATCGTTGGGATTGCCGATCAATCCATCATTGAAATAGTGCCAGTAGGTGTAAGCACTACCCGCAACAATGCCGTCAATAAGCCTTTTGTGGTCATATTAAAAAAGGGCGAAACCTATGGTTACATGACCAATGATAGCGACTTAACAGGCACTATTATTCGTTCGCGCACTGCAGCTTCAAAATTTGCCGTATTTGCAGGTAACAGAATTACCAAAACGTTTACACCACGTGCCAATGGCTCCATCTGTAAAAGTACTACCGACCATACCTTTGAGCAAATGTTTCCAACCGTTGCATGGGGCAACGCTTACACAGCCTTGCCTTTTAAGTACAATACAGGTTACACCTTAAAAGTAGTAGCTGCCGAAAATTTTACTACCGTGAATATCAATGGCAATTATTACCAGTCGCTGCAGCAAGGGGACTATTTTACATTCAACACACTCGTCGATACAAGTATTCATATTAGTGCCGATAAACCCATAGCAGTTACCCAATTTACAAAGGGTGCTGTTTGCAATGGGCATCCTGCACCCAAAACAACCTTGGGTGGTGTGTCTCAAATCCAATTGATACCCGATGTGCAATGGTCGACCGAGGCGAATGTCAGCAGCACCATGCGCGACTGGAAATGGACGAAGCTTTCCGAAAATTTTCTGAACGTGATGGTGAATTTGATGGATACTGCCGCCTTTAAAATGAATGGTAAAACAGTACCAGTTGCTGCATGGAAAACCAACCCAACAATGAATGGAAAAGCCTATGCGCAAATTGCAATCGATAGCACCAATTACCGATTGCAAAGTAATAAGGGTTTTATTGCTTACGTATATGGTTATGGTCCATTCGAAGGGCATGCCTATGCTGCTTCTGCAAACTTCAAACCCATCCAAAATAATTTCTATTGGAATGCACAATGCAAAGGCGAACTCATCACTTTCAACGCACTTGCATTGGATAGCTTTACCAACTTTAAATGGAACTTTAACGACAATACGCCATTGCAAAATGGCAAAGTGACGCAGAAAAAATTCAAAGATACCGGCTGGGTGAATATCACAATGTATGGCCAACACCAGCGCACTGGCTTTGTAGATTCTGTCTCAAAAAAAATATTTATTGGTGGTTCTGGCCTTGGCCCGGTTTTAATTAAGGATACTGCCATCTGTGGCTTGGTGCAATTTGCAGTGTTTGCCAAAGGGTTCGACTACGAAAATACTTATGAATGGAACGATGGTCACCCCAACTATTACAAAGGCATAAAAGGCGCTGGGCAGTATTGGCTCAAAATTAGTGATCGCTCGGGTTGTGTTTATATTGACACCCTCAATGTGGTTGGTTATCCCTTGCCTTTTGCGAATTATACTGTCAGCGATTCTATCCTTTGCTTCAATCAAAACAAGTCAATACAGTTTACTAATTTGTCAACCTCCATCGATTCGGTTGTTGCTTATAAATGGAATTTTGGAGATGTTGAAATGACAGATACAAGTCATGTAGTGCCCCATCTTTACAATCAAATAGGCATTTATAAGACCCGTTTAACCGTGCGCACCTACCGCGGTTGCGAACACGATACAACGCTTAGAATTCGAATATTAAAAGCACCGAAAGCCGATTTTACTTTGAGTGATACTGTTGCTTGTTTAATCACTAATAACTTTGAATTGGTGAATACTTCAACCACCGATACCGGTAAAATGAAGACAATCAATTGGTTGTTTTCAGATAAATTATCTGTTCAAAATAAGGATACTGTTTATAAAAAATTCTCAACTGCAGGTAGTCATGCTATTTCATTAAAGGTCACCAATCTTTTAGGATGTGCTGATAGTTTAATTAGGAAAGTAGAAGTGAAGAAAACGCCTTTGGTTGATTTTACAAGTTCTGCTTTTTCAAATTGCTTCTTAACGCAAAATTTTGAATTCAAATACTTGCCGAATACCAACAACGATTCGATTGTAAAAAAGACTTGGTATTATGGAACTGATAGTGCAAAGCAATTGAATGCACTATCGGGTATTCAATTCCCTGACATTGGTGCTTATCCAATTCAATTAAAACTCGAGAGCCAGGCTGGCTGTATCGCTGCGCTTAAGAAAATAGTAATTGTCAATCCAAATCCAAAAGCTTTGATAAGTGTCGATGATAGCATACAATGTCAATCGACCAATGTT
>CAJBKH010000152.1 GCA_903953615.1 uncultured Bacteroidota bacterium | reverse complement strand
ACAGAAAAACTAAAAGCATTAAAACTAACAATTGATAAACTCGAAAAGAGTTATGGTAAAGGGGTAGTGATGAAGATGGATGACAATACAGTTGTCGCCACAGAGGTAATTTCAACAGGGTCCTTTGGCTTAGATTTGGCCTTAGGTGTTGGCGGTTTTCCGAAAGGAAGAGTGATAGAAATATATGGTCCTGAGAGTAGTGGTAAAACTACCTTGGCCATGAGTTGTATTGCAGAAGCACAAAAGAAAGGTGGCCTATGTGCCTTTATAGATGCGGAGCATGCATTCGATAAGTTTTATGCGCAAAAATTGGGCATTAATACAGCAGAGTTATTAATTTCACAACCGGATGACGGAGAGCAAGCCTTAGAGATTGCCGATAATTTAATCCGTTCAGGTGCAATTGATGTTATCGTTATCGACTCAGTAGCGGCCTTGGTGCCACGTGCAGAGATTGAAGGCGATATGGGTGATAGCAAAATGGGATTACAAGCCCGTTTGATGTCGCAAGCGCTAAGGAAATTAACAGGTACGATTAATAAGACAGGTTGTATTTGTATTTTCATTAACCAATTGAGAGAAAAAATCGGTGTAATGTTCGGTAATCCAGAAACAACTACCGGTGGTAATGCTTTGAAATTTTACGCTTCAGTGCGTTTAGATATTCGCAGAATCGGTCAGATCAAAGATGGTGATGAAATAGTAGGTAACAGAACAAAGGTGAAGGTTGCGAAAAATAAAGTAGCACCGCCATTTAGAGTGGTTGAATTTGACATCATGTATGGCAAAGGTATATCACGTGTTGGCGAGGTGCTAGACTTAGCAGTAGATAATGGCATCGTTCAAAAAAGCGGCTCATGGTTTAGCTATGGTGGCACTAAATTGGGTCAAGGTCGCGATTCAGTAAAAGAGCTCTTAGAAGACAATGTAGAAATGTGGAAAGAGATAGAGCAAAAATTAAAAGATAAATTAATGTCTGGAAGTTTGGCAATTGCCGAAGATAAAACAGAAGATTAAATAAAGACTAAGATAATTAATAACTGAAATATTAATTGTATTAATGTGTGTAAAGAACCCCAGGCAACTGGGGTTTTTTATTGGGTGGAGGTTTTTAGGGAGGGAGTTTTTGGCATCATGAGGTGTTTGTCATAAGGGCGTGTTTGTCATCCAATTTGCAAGTGTGCAAATTGGTCGCCAAACACAGTGGTACTTGGTTGGTGTTTGGCCGGCACAAGTGCCGGTTACAGATATGCGACCCCTACGGGGTCGTGATGGTTGGTGCTTGTTTGGCATAAGTGCTTCTAGATATAGGCGACCCTCAAGGGTTGTTGTGGTTGGTGCTTGTGTTTTGGTTTTATTAATTAAGATTGGTTGTTGTCTTTTTTATAAGCCCAATGGATTTTAATTATAGATGAAACATCGCTAAGATTTGGTTTGTAAATGATTTTATATCAGTATTAAATTTTGTAGATTGATATTTTAGTTTTAGTTTTGATTATTATGTTAAAAACCTATTCGAAATTATCCTTCCTAGCTTTAATACTAATTTTTAGTTGTAAAAAAAGCACTGATACACCAACGCCTGAGGTTAAAGAAACCCCAAAAGTTGAAACCACAGACATTAGTGTCTTTACAAATTCAACAGCCGATTGTGGAGGCAATGTTCTGTCAATTGGTAGCAGTGCGCTTACAGATAGGGGCATTTGTTGGGATACCACTTCAACTCCAACCATAGCAAAAAATAAAAAATCAGCAGGCACAACTACAGGCGTATTTAGTGTTCAATTAACCAACTTGAATTCACTTACAAAATACTATGTGAGAGCATATGCTACAAATTCGGTAGGTACTACTTATGGCGTTGAAAAAAGCATTACAACCAAAGAATTAATTGCAATTGGAGAGAAATATGCAGGAGGATTAATCTTTTACCTTGACGCTAGTAATAATCATGGGTTGGTATGCGCCGAAGCTGATCAAGGGACTTTTAATAAATGGGGTTGTGCATCGAAAAATATACCTGGTGCGCTCGGAATAGAAATTGGAAAAGGTCAAGCCAATACAACAGCTATTTTAAGCAATTGCAGTGATGTATACACAGGTGCCGATGTGTGCAAAAAGCTTGTTTTGAATGGTTATAATGATTGGTTTTTGCCATCTATTAATGAACTTGAATTAATCTATTTGAATATTCATAAAAAAGGCAAGGGTGGATTCACAGAAACCACTTATTGGTCGTCAACACAAACGGCAATTAATTCAACATTTGCACAAACCGTCCATTTTTATGGCGGTAATACCCAAAGTGGAGGAAAGGACAATCCAACCTATGTTAGGGCTGTAAGAGCATTTTAAAGTTTTAAGAATTTAATATTATAGATTGTATCATCAATCTCTACTGTTATAAAATAAACGCCATTGCAATACACCTCACAGTTTAATTCTATTTCGCTTGCATTAATTTGAACATCTTCAATAATTAATCGCGCAATGGCATCATAAACTTTATACTTTATTTTTGGCAATTTTTCACCGAACCTTACAGTTAATTGGCCAGTTGTTGGATTCGGAAATACTACGTATGGAAAGTTATAGTTGTTAAAAAACGAATAACATGTTGTAGTATCGTCACATCCATTTTTGCTAGTAATTAATTTGTAATTTCCTTTTGTTAATGGATGCAGTTTGTTAGTAGTCGCACCAATTATAATTTTATTACTGTCGCAATGGTACCATTGGTAACTATCTGCTACTTGGTTCGCATATAAGGTGTCATTTAATTTGAAGATGGTATTAGGCTTGTTAACGATAAGATTTAATTGCACAACCGAATCACAGCCGTAACGACTTACAAAGGTGTCAATATACTGTCCAGATTTTTTAAGTGTTTGGCCATTGAAAATAAATTGTTGACCCGCACAAATTGCTAAATTAATAGTTTTAAAACTGTTTTCACATTGGCCAAGTTTATGGATAAAAATATCGTAACTGCCTTTGGTGGTATCCTCCAAAACAGGTAAATCGGGATTAAAATCGACGATAGATTGAAAGGCCCCACAAGTAAAAATATTGCCCGTAAGATCTTGTGTTATGCCAGTAGGGTCTACAACACTATTATCGCCCCCTAATAGTTTTGCCCATTTAAATTTTCCAGATGAATCTAGCTTTGAGATAACAGCGCAACTTGGACCTTTATTGGTTAAATAATAATTTGAACTGCTTGGGTCGAAATCTACTATATTATGTACAATGTTGGAAGAATACGTGGTTTGAAAAATGGTACATGAATAAATGTTGCCACTTGGCGAAACATACATTTCTCTTGCACTTTCTTCTAAATTGCCTTCAAAAGTTTTTACCCAAATAAAGTCGCCATTGGTTGTTAATTTTAGAATAAAAATATCTGCTCCTCCTTTTGAACTTTTGTAATTTGGAGTGCCTTTAAAATTAAAATCAACAAAACTATAAAAGTAGCCTTCCACGTAAATATTGCCACCATAATCATTTGAAATAGAAACCCCATGACAAGCCCCATCTCCTATTTTTTGACTCCAGACATATTTGCCATCTGAATTGTATTTAGCAATAAACCCAAAAGTGCCTAAATTTTTGGCGTATAATTTATGCTGCTTGTTTTCAAAATAAACGGTATCAGAAATATTTCCTGTTACAAAAATTTCGTTATTTAAATTGATAGATATATCGCTTATGAAATCAAAGGTTTTACCACCAAAAGTTTGCGTCCAAACATAATTTCCATTTACATCAAATTTAGAAATGAATCCATCATTTTGGCCAAAGGAGTATTTCATGTCGATTGCATTGCTAGGATTGAAATCAACGGCTCCACCAAAGTTCCCAACGATGTATACATTTGAATGCGATTTATCGATGGTCATCGATGTGCAATAATCGTAATCGCTACTACCCATACTTTTAGCCCAGATAAAATTTCCAATAGAATCCATTTTCATAAGAAATATATCAGAATTAATACCACTGGTTGTTAATTCAAAAACACCAACATTGGGATCGAAATCGACTTTGCCGGTAAAAATACCTGAGATATAAATATTCTTAAATGTATCAACCACCATTTTATAACTTGCAATGCCTGCATTTTTACCACCAATATTTTTGGCCCATTTAATCGAACCGCCATTGGTTGTTTTGACAACAAACATATCATAATAACCACTATTGCCATTGGCAGTAAGTGTGATATTTTTATTGATGCTTTTAAAGGCGATGGTTTTTTCAAAATAGCCTGTACTTATTACATCTCCAGCATTATCAGTAATAACAGATTGGCTAACATCTGAAGCAATATTACCAGCAGTTCTAACCCATTCGAAATTTAAATTTTGAGCGTAGAATTTTTGAATTTGTAAAATAAGAATCAATACAATTAGTTTTTTCATTTTTAAATTATGTTACAAAATCATTTTATCGTAGTTTCTATGCTTAATTTTAACTACACCAACTTCATCGCGTAGTGTCTGATACCGGCTTCGTCAAACTCATCGCCATAGGCAGCAAAGCCCTGCTTCTCGTAAAAAGGTAGGGCGTGTAGTTGCGCATGCATCATCACTTTGGTAGCATAAGGCAAATCGTTGACGACCGCATTTACCAAAGCAGCACCCACACCTTTGCCCCTATAGTTTTCTAAGACTGCAAAACGCTCTAATTTGATAATGCCCAATTCCTTGAATCGCCACCTGGCAGTGCCACAGGCCACCTTGTCTGCATAAGCAATAAAATGCGTACAGGCATCGTCAAATTCATCGTACTCCTCGGTAGGGTCTACCACTTGCTCAATCACAAAAACAGTATGCCTAATATCATATGCCATTTGACGCTCGGCTTCGCTGGTTATTTTTTTTACTACGATGTCCATTTCACTTCAATTTTAGGACTTATTTTCTGTAAAAAAAACACAAAGATTTAAATAGTATCATTCGCAGCATTTTAAATAAATTTGTAGCACAACATGCAACAACTAAAATTTTATTTTTCCCTTTTATTTTTTCTTACGCAAATAACCGCCAGCAAAGCACAAACAAAGTTATTCGTTAAAACCGATATTGGCTTAAGCAGTATGCGCTACCGTCCTGCCATACCTATGGGCGGTCGCTTTGGCTATGGCCTTGGAGTCGAAACCTTAATGACATTAAAATCTAGAAGCGATAAATTAAAATTAATTGTGTTTAATCCTTCGCTCTCGTTTGTAAAGACTGCCTACAGTCTATATGTTGCCAATGCTGCCAATAGCAATGTGGTTGCGAAGTATCTGCGTTTGGATTTGCCCCTAATGCAATGTTTGTATGCGGGAGGCCCTGCTCATGAATATTACATTGGTGCTGGTCCGTTTATTGGTTTGCCTGTAGGCGGTCATTTTACCAGCCAATCCACCCGCTATAAAATGCGCTATGGCAATACCTCAGCATCGAACAGAAGAGGCAATGATGTAGGTTTGGTTTTTAAGTTAACCACCACCCATTTTTTAAATACAGATATCCGTTGTTCAGTGCAATACAATTATGGTTTAAATAACTTGGTACCCAAGTATTACAACCCAAATGATATTCGCATAAGAAGCAGAAACATTTATCTCAGCTTTGCGTTTCCGCTGAATTAAGATAGGTTTATACCAACTCTTTTTTCAAATACCTAGCCGTATGGCTTTTGGTAGATTTAATCAATTCTTCGGGCGTGCCAGTGGCCAATATTTCGCCGCCACCATGACCGCCTTCTGGTCCTAAATCAATTAAATAATCTGCCACCTTTATCACATCCATGTTGTGCTCAATCACCAATACAGAATTGCCTTTTTCAATTAAACGATTCAATACACCTAACAATACATTGATATCATCGAAATGCAAACCAGTGGTTGGTTCATCTAAAATATAGAAGGTAGAACCGGTTTCTTTTTTACTGAGTTCTTCGGCCAATTTAACACGCTGCGCCTCTCCACCACTGAGGGTTGTAGATGATTGTCCCAAAGTGATATAACCCAAGCCCACATCTTTCAAGGCTTGCATTTTGCGGTTAATCATGGGCATGTTGTCGAAAAAATCTACGGCTTGTTCAATCGGCATGTCCAATACATCGTTGATGCTTTTGCCTTTGTATCTCACCTCTAAAGTTTCGCGGTTATAGCGTTTGCCATTACAAACATCGCACAACACTTCAACATCGGGCAAGAAATTCATTTGTATTACTTTGTAGCCACCACCTTTGCAAGTTTCACAGCGACCGCCACTCACATTAAATGAAAAACGACCAGGTTTGTAACCCCTTATTTTGGCTTCGGGTAACATGGTAAATAGATTTCTGATATCGCTGAAAACCCCTGTATAAGTAGCAGGATTGCTTCTTGGCGTACGACCAATTGGCGACTGATCGATGCGAATAACTTTATCGATATTTTCTAAACCAGTAATGCTTTTATAAGGCAAACATTGGTACTTGCTGTTGTAAACATGCTTGGCTAAAATAGGGTACAAGGTTTCATTAATTAACGAAGACTTACCACTGCCCGAAACACCTGTTACACAAATAAACTGACCGAGTGGAAACTCTACATTCACATTTTTTAAATTGTGACCAGTGCAACCTTTTAATACAATTTTGTGGCCATTGCCTTTTCTTCTTTTCTTTGGTACCTCGATGGTTTTGGTGCCATTGATGTATTGTGCTGTTGTTGAATTTTGTTTTAAAAATTCAGGGTAAGTGCCTTGCGCTACGATGCGACCGCCATTCACACCTGCATGCGGACCAATGTCAATGATATAATCACTTTCGGCCATCATGTCTTTGTCGTGTTCAACAACAATGACACTGTTGCCTAAGTCGCGCAATTGCTTTAATGAAGTAATGAGTTTTTCGTTGTCGCGTTGGTGTAAACCTATGCTAGGTTCATCTAAAATGTACAACACATTTACCAATTGAGAACCAATTTGTGTGGCCAAACGTATGCGCTGCGCCTCGCCACCGCTCAAGGTGTTGGCAGGACTGTTCATGGTTAAATAATCTAAACCTACATTTACTAAAAAGCCAACACGTGTGCTAATTTCTTTGATGATTTCTGAGGCGATGATTTTTTGTCTATCGCTTAATT
>CAJBKH010000151.1 GCA_903953615.1 uncultured Bacteroidota bacterium | reverse complement strand
ATTTTTTAATATTGATATAGGTTTTGCGAAACACTACAAGTAGAGTTTTGTGCATTCAACCAATCATATTAAAATGAAATCAAAATCAACTTTAAAGCTTGTCTTATCGCTCTTTTTCGCAGCGATACTCAACAAGAGTGTGAATGCGCAAATCACACTCCTGCAAGACTACAAGAACAATTATTCAGCGCCCATTGGCACCTTCCAAGGTATCAAATTCAAGGAAGGTGGTTTCTCAGGTATGTATCCAATTCCAAATACAAATGGTAAGGAATTTTGGGTGATTTCTGACAGAGGAATGAATGTTGATGCGGCCAATGCCAATCCATTAACGTGTCGTCCTACTTATGACAAAATGTTTGGTTTACCTACTTACGCTCCAAAAATTTTCAGAGTTAAGTTGAATGGTGATTCAGTACAAATTTTAAAAACAATTTCAATTAAACGTCCAGGTGGTACAGACGCTACTGGTATCATGAACCCAACAGGGTTTGGAAGTACTGCTACAGAGCAAGCCTCTACTGATACAGTTTTGAATTGTTCTAAATTTAATTTAAAAATTGCTGCCAAAGACATTTGGGGCATTGATGCCGAAGGTATTGTGGTAGATAAAGATGGTAACTTTTGGATAAGTGAAGAGGGTGGTCCAACCATTTGGAAATTAAATCCTAATGGCGTTGTTATTTCAAGATTCACTCCATATGCTAAAAAAGTTGGTGCACAAGCACAAGATATTTATATTGATTCATGTTTTGCATATCGCAAAAATAACCGTGGTTTTGAAGGTTTGTCTATTACCCCTAATGGTAAAATTTATGCCATTATTCAGAGTCCAATTTTATATCCAACAACAACAATTGGAGAAGCAACAAGAGTGCACAGAATGATTGAAATTGATCCTACTACAAATACATCAAAAATGTATGTATACCTAAATGATGGTCCTGTTGGTGTTGGCTCAAACCAAATCAGATTCAGAGATTGGAAAATTGGTGATATGGCTGCTGTGAATGATTCAACATTTTTGTTAATTGATCACGCAGTTAGAGGAACAACAGACAGAAAGAGTGTTTACTTAATTAATATTAATGGCGCTACTGCCGTTAACTCTGGTTTATATGGCGGAAAAACATTAGAAGCATTAGTTGATTCTACTGGCTTAGCAGCGAATGGTGTTAAACCAGTAAAGAAAAAATTATTTATAGATCTATTGGCAAACGGTTGGGCTGCAGCATTGGATAAACCGGAAGGTTTAGCAATTGTTAATGATAGTATCATTGCAGTTTGTAACGACAATGACTTTGGACAAGTATGTACTGCTCAGGATGGAATTCCTGTGCCAACATCAATACTTTGTCACATTTATACCTATGGTTTAAAAGGATCGAATAAGCTTAAAAGCTTTAGAAATGGTCCTTCTACCGGTGCAGGTCCAAGTAGTTCAGCCACACCGTATTTAGAAGGTGTAGCTTCAGGTGTAAAAACCAATGCCTTAATCACCGCTGGTGATTCAGTAAAAGGTGGCTACAGATTGGCAGGTTTACCTGACGGTTTAGGTGCTTACGACAATGGCAATGGAACCTTCACAGTATTAGTGAACCATGAAATGGGTAATACCCTTGGAGCAGTTCATGCCCATGGATCAAAAGGTGCTTTTGTATCAAAATGGGTTATCAATAAATCAGATTTAGCAGTAACAAGCGGAAGCGATTTAGTAACAAAAGTTAAATTGTGGAGAACAAATACTTATAAAGATACGACCACAGCGTTTAACCGTTTTTGTTCAGCAGATTTACCGCCAGTAAGTGCATTCTACAATGCAGCTACAGGTTTAGGAACCCAAGAGCGTATCTTCATGAATGGCGAAGAGTCAGGTTCAGAAGGTAGAGCTTTCGGTCATATTGTAACAGGTGCCAATGCAGGTACTACTTATGAGTTACCATACCTTGGTAAATTCAGTTGGGAGAATTCAATCGCTAGTCCATACGCAAGCAACAAAACAGTTGTAGTAGGAACAGATGATGCGACTCCAGGTCAAGTATATTTCTACATTGGAACAAAAACCAATAGTGGTACAGAGATAGAAAAAGCAGGTTTAAATGGTGGTAAATTATTTGGTGTAAAAGTTTCAGGCTTAACAGCTGAGAGCAGTTCAAGTATACCATCAGCAGGTACAGCGTTTACACTATTTGATTTAGGTCAAGTGCAAAACACAACAGGTGCGGCATTGAATACAGCGAGTAATACAGCAGGTGTAACTACTTTCTTAAGACCAGAAGATGGTGCATGGGATCCAAGTAATCCAAATGATTTCTATTTTGCAACTACCAATTCATTTACAGCGCCAAGCCGTTTATGGAGATTGCGTTTCACAGACATTGCAAATCCAGAAAATGGAGGAACAATCACAGCAGTATTAGATGGTACAGAAGGACCGAAGATGATAGACAATATTGGCTTCGATAAATTTGGTCATATCATGTTGCAAGAAGATGTTGGAAACCAAGCACACAACGGTAAAATATGGCAGTATACGATTGCTACCGATGCAGTTAAACTAATTGCACAACACGATCCAAACAGATTTATCTTAGGTGGTTCAAGTTATTTAACCCAAGATGAAGAGTCATCAGGTATCATTGATATGCAAGATATCTTAGGTGCAGGTATGTTTATTGTTGCTGATCAAGCGCATTACTCTGTAGCTGGCGATATCGTAGAAGGTGGTCAATTATTGACACTTTACAATCCTGATACTTATAATTCAAATCCAGAAGTAAGTGTTAAAGGTAACAAGGTAAATATTGCAAAAGGTGATATCACACCATCGACTGCAGACAATACTGATTTTGGAACACTAAATACAAAGACATCTGTTAATAAAACATTTGTTGTGAAGAATGCTGGTCCAGGTGCTTTAACAATCAGTGCAATTAAATTTGCAGGTACCAATGCAGCTGAATTCTCACTTGTAAGTGCTCCTACTTTCCCTAAAGATATCATTGCTGGTGATTCATTAATTGTTACAGTTAAATTTGCGCCTTTGGCTGATGGCTTAAGAAAAGCAACATTAACTATCAATAACAATGATGCTGATGAAAACAGTTATGATTTTGCTTTACAAGGAACTGCAGTTTCAGCAGAAATTAATGTTCAAGGTAACAGTGTAAGTATTGCAAGTGGCTCAACAACACCAAATGTAGGAAACAACACCGACTTTGGTACAGTAAATAAAGGTAGCAATGCAACTAAGAGTTTTGTGATTCAGAACACTGGTGCTGGAATCTTAACAGTAGATAACTTATACTTTACTGGTGCTAACGCAAGCGAATTCACTTTTGTTGGTAAACCAACTTTACCACTTGTAATTGCTGCGAATGGTTCTCAAACCATTACTGTACAATTTGCTCCAACTGCTTCGGGTGTAAGAACTGCAACTTTAAATGTTGCGAGTGATGATGCTGACGAATTTGATTATACCATTGCTTTACAAGGTAACGGCAACACAAGCAGTATCAAACAAGTTGTTTATAACAATTCATACGTAATTGCTCCGAATCCATTCACATTGAATTCAAATGTTAAGATCGATTTAGTAAGTGCTGCAAAAGTTAGCATTGAAGTATTCAATCTTTTAGGAGAACGTGTTGAACTAGTTGTAAATGAAGCATTTTCTGCAGGTCAGTATAATTTCAGTTTTGGAAGCAATCAAAACAATTATCCAACTGGTATCTATTTAGTAAAAGTCGTGATTGATGGCAAGGTGTCTACCACCAAAATCATCAAGAATAACTAATACAAATAATAATAATTTAGAAAGAGGTTTAATCTTAATCGGTTAAACCTCTTTCTCTTTTTTAAAGAAAATCGTAAAAAATGAAAATCAAAAGTTTACTAATCTCTATAGGGCTAACATTGCTTATTCTCCTTTCATTTACGCATAGAGAAGGAGATAACGCCTATCAGAATTTATATTTCCAAAGAATAAGTGCATTCAAAGCACAACAAATTGCATTGTTAACTACCATTAAGAATAGCAATTTAAATAACGCTAGTGATATTGAATTAATTCATCAAGCAATTAATAAGACCCGATTACAATTAAAGGGCCTCGACTTTTGGCTTCGTTACCTAGAGCCAGTGGTCTATAAAAAAATAAACGGCCCATTACCAGTTGAGTGGGAGACCGAGGTATTTGAAAAATTTGAAAAACCCTATAAAAGAGAAGCTGCAGGTTTAACACTTGCCGCATTATACCTAGATGAAGAAAGCATAAATAAAGATACGCTATTAGATTTAATAAATTCATCAATAAAATCGATACCTACCTTTGAGGCTGATTCAATCACAAAAAATTTAAAGGATTGCCATCATTTTTTCTTGTGCAATCGCTTACATTTATTGAATCTTGCAGCCATCTATACAACAGGATTTGAATGTCCTGATACTTCGCAAATTATTCCTGAATTGCACAGTATGTTAAAAGATATGAATGAAACCTATGAGGTCTTTAATCAAGGTTTCGAAACTACACCTTTGAGTTCTGAATACATGAAATTATACAATGCTACCATTGCTTTTGTAGCGTCACAACCTAAGAACTACAGCAGTTTCGACCATTTTACTTTTATTCAAACTTACGTGAATCCATTGTACGAGATGAATCAAAATTTCATACAATTGTATCAAATTAAAAGCAGAAGTTTTGTCGATTATTCAATCAATAATAAGAGCCGTTCTATTTTTGATAAGGAATTGTATAACGGTCAAAATGCAAAGGGTATTTATCTACGTGTAACAGATGCCAAAGCATTGAATGAAATTGACCAATTGGGCCGATTACTTTTTTATGATCCTATCTTATCAGGTAACAACCAAAGGAGCTGTGCTTCTTGCCATCTTCCTACTGCCTTTTTTACAGATACTGTTCACCGCACTTCCATAGCATACGATGGCATTACACCGCTTACGCGTAACTCACCTTCATTATTAAATGCTGGCAACAACCATTTGATAATGCTAGATGGCAAGCACATCTCTTTGCAGAATCAAACAAAAGATGTGATCACAAATCCGATGGAAATGGGTGGCGATGAAAAATTGATTTTAGAGAAAATAATGAGTTGCAAAACGTACAGAGATGGGTTTACAAAATTGTTAAAGTATACCCCTCAAGAAACGACTATTACCTTTCAACACATTACCTCGGCCATTACTTTATACTACAACCGATTTAGTCAATTCAATGCGCCTTTCGATAAAGCCATGAACAAGGTAAGCGAAGTAAGTGCTGATGTGAAGATTGGTTTTAATTTATTTATGAGTCGCTCGCAATGTGCAACCTGTCATTTTGTGCCACAGTTCAATGGCATAAAACCACCATATGTAAGTTCGGAATTTGAGGTATTGGGAGTACCAGCTGATACGGCTTACAAAGCCTTGAGTGCCGATGTCGGTAGATATGCTGTGAACCCGGCGTTTGAAACAAAGAATGCATTTAGAACAGGTACCATTCGCAATGCAGAATACACCAAACCTTATATGCACAATGGCGTATTTAATAATTTAAAAGAAGTGATTAATTTTTATAATACAGGAGGCGGAGCGGGCCATGGCTTAAATGTACCCAACCAAACCCTATCGGCAGACTCATTGGGTTTGAGTGATACTGATACACAACAGTTGATTCAATTTATTCAGTCGCTTAACGAAGCAATAACATTTGAAAAACCACCTCATAAATTACCTACTTCAAATGAT
>CAJBKH010000150.1 GCA_903953615.1 uncultured Bacteroidota bacterium | reverse complement strand
TTAACCACAAAACTGTCTGCTGAGCACTGAACCGCCACTTTTGCCAAACCCGTGTTATAGCCAGTTTTTATTGCTTTATTATTTTCAAGCTACTTTTTCCACCTTGAGTTTGAACTGTTAATATGTATATACCTGAAGTCAAGTCAAGAATATCAATAGGAAATTCTCTAAGATTTAAACCCTCTTTTTGTTTAACTAATTTACCGTCAAGAGAAACTATATTGTAAGAAGTAATCATGCGCTTACTATGTATTTTGATAAAATCTGCTGCAGGGTTTGGAATAGCGATTAATTTATCTTCAAAATCTATATTCACAACACTAAGCCCTACACTGTTTTCAAAAACACGTACATGACCAGCACTTGTACCATTCCCATCATTACCTGGTGTACCTGCGGCTACAATACTGCCGTTGTCATTTATGCTTGAAGATCTTCCAAATTGATCAAAATTTGCTTCTCCAACTAGATCAGCGCCTTGTTGTATCCATGCACTTCCTATAAACTCAAACACTTTAGCATAACCCGTTGTACCTGTAGTACCCGCAATAATCATTGATCCGTTTCCATTTATATCTAACGAAGTGCCGAAAAAATCACTTCCAGTATCTCCTGATAAAGTCAGCCCTTTTTGTGCCCAGTTGGTTCCGTTCCAAGTGAACATTTTAATAGAGCCTGCACTACCATTTGAGCCAGAATGACCACTTGCAATAAATGTTGAACCATCGCCTGATAATGAAAGCGTATTACCAAAACTTTTTACTGAATTTTCACCATCAATATCTGCACCTTTTTGTACCCAAGATGTCCCATTCCATTCATAAACTCTAACATGGCCAAAGGTAGTTCCAGCCCCATCGTTACCAGCAGCTCCAATGGCCACTATGTTGCCACTTGAATCAATACCCACCGCATTCCCAAAAAAATCCTGCGCTGCTTCACCATCAATATCTGCACCTTTTTGTACCCAAGATGAACCATTCCAGGTAAATACCCTACAATGACCTGCAAAGCTGCCATTTGCATTACTATTTTGACCAGCACCAATTGCGATAGTGTTACCATCAGCACTTAAACTAACTGCTGTGCCTGCGGAATTGCCATTGGCTTCTCCAATAATATCAGTTCCCTTTTGAATATAATTTGAACCATTCCATTCATAAACTCTTGTGTATCCAGGAGGCGATGAAGGATTATTAAATCCTGGAGCTCCAACAGCAATAATGTTTCCATTTGAATTTAAACTTACTGCATATCCAAAAACATCCCCTTGACTTGTTCCAACAAGATCCGAACCTTTTTGAAGCCAAGATGTTCCATTCCATTCAAAGACTCTAGCTTTGCCTTTCATAATTCCTGCGTCAATTGCTCTTGGTGCACTATTAATGAGTATTGTACCAGCTGCATTCAGACTTATTGCAGTACCGGATTGCTCATTGGCGGCTTGTCCGTCAATATCTGCGCCCAATTGATTCCATTGCCCAAAGCAAAGCGTTGGAATTAAAGCTAAAATTGTAATTACTTTTTTCATTTTATTTATCTATTTTTATTATTGTTTTTGTCGTGTCCTAAAATTGGCTATAACTCTGTAATATACGCATGTTTTGCTTTCTGTTCATTTTATTAAAGCATTGAATAGTAGTGCTTTCAGTTAAAAAGTACAAAGAATACGCAACGTGTGTATGCTTACAAAATACACAAAATGCGTAGTACAGTTACAAGCTGTCTAAGGGGCTTTTTACCTTTTTGGTATCTCTATTGGTTACTTTGGCATAGATGAGGGTTGTGCTAATATCTGCATGGCCCAATAGCTTTTGTATATGCCCAATGTCTGTGCCTGCTTCCATAAGGTGGGTTGCATAGCTATGGCGCAGGCCATGTATACCTATTTCTCTGTTAATCTTGGCTTTGCTCATGGCCTGTTTGAACACTGCTTGGGCACTACGA
>CAJBKH010000149.1 GCA_903953615.1 uncultured Bacteroidota bacterium | reverse complement strand
CATCTCCATGCGATTGGCCGTATCATTCAAATCTTTTTTATAGCCAATGTCTATGAATTTAAAAATAGGCAATTCACTGAGGCGGTTGTTGGTGTTTTCTAATTCATCTTGACTGAAATAATCGCCTGGGCGCACCGTAATTTTTTGAGATAGAATATAGGGCTTAACAGGATAACCGTTGAAATAAAATTCGAGGTTCGCATAACGCGTCACGCCCTGCTCAACATGGGTTTCAGAGTCGTTTTGAAAAATCACACGCACCTTGCTAATCTTCATTCTTTGAAAACGCTCATCATCGCTTTTATTGGCCACCGAAATATTGATGTTCACCCCATTTGCACTTCTTAAAGTATCGAGCTCGAAATCGAAAACATCTTTCGAAAAATCGTAATACCCCTTGTTGCGCATAATTAAAGTAAGTCGGTTTCGCTCGCGCGCTATGTTATCGACATCTAAGATATCGCCCTTTTTAAGATGAGAATTACCCAAGGTATCATTCAAAATAGCATCTACCTCGGCATCATCGGCTGCTAAATTCACCTTGTTGATGATGTAGGCTTTTTGCGGATTTACAAAATAAGTTACAGTTGCTTTTCTATTCTTATACTTTATTTGATGGGTAATGGTGCTGTTGTAAAAACCTTTTCCAAACAAGTAATTTCTAAGGTTCACTTCCGATTTCGCCACTTCTAAGGTATCGAGAATCACGGGGGCCTCTCCTATTCTGCGCAAATACTGCCGCCAATTGAGGGAATCATTTTTCCAAGGATTTTTAATACTGGTACCAAAACGGTACATGCCCATGTGGAATTTAAAGATCCCTAAAATCTTGCGATTGGGCTTGTGTTTTATGTAGGTGGCTTGGTCGTTGTCGAGCTTCGCAGTAAGGTCTACGAACAAGTTATTGGATTCATCTTGACTCTTAATTTTATTTTTTACTAACAAATATTGTCCCGGGGGTACTAATTTGGTAGTTTTGCACGCAGAGATGACCAATGCTGCAAATACCAGAAGTATCCAAACCCTATGATTACAAAAGCCGATATTAAATTGATTGTTAGTTTGCAATTAAAAAAACAAAGACAAAAATATGGCCAATTTGTAGTAGAAGGTGAAAAAAGTATTGCAGAATTGTTAACAAGCCCATTTAATATTGACACTCTGTATGGCACAAGTGCATGGCTCAATGCAACAAAACTCAATTTAAAACACATTGCCTGTGTTGAAATTACTGAAAAAGAATTACAACAACTATCAGTACACCAAACGCCACAAGGCGCTTTGGCAGTGGTAAATATTCCCAAATGGGAATTAAGTGCTGCAGATTTTCAAAATGATTTTGCCATTGCTTTAGACGATTTGCAAGATCCTGGCAATTTGGGCACCATTATTCGCATTGCCGATTGGTATGGCATTAAAACCATTGTGTGCAGTAAAACGTGCACCGATGTGTTTAACCCCAAATGCATTAATTCTACCATGGGCAGTTTTACCCGTGTTAAAGTGGTGTATGAAGACATTTTAGAAGTATCACAAAAATTCAATCAACCAATTATTGCAGCTACTTTGAATGGAGTCAACATCCATCAATTAAAAACACAACCCAAGGGTTTAATTCTGATAGGCAACGAAGGACATGGCATTGGCGATGAACTTTTAAGTGCTGCAAAATATCAAATCACCATTCCAAGAATCGGACAAGCCGAGTCGTTGAATGCAGCCGTAAGTGCCGCCATTATTATCGACAATCTAATCCGTTAAGGTTTTGGAGTACTTGCAGGCGCTGGTGCTGCTGGTTTTGGCAAATTGGCTTGCTTAAAATACTTGATGTTATAGGTAAAGTTCAACATAAAATACCTTTGCAGAATATTCGTCTTTACATCCTCATAATAGGTTTCTGTGGTGTTACGCGCAATGCTGGTATTTTGTTTCAACAAATCAAACACCACCAAGCGAAATTCAGCTTGTCTATCTTTTAAGAATTTATAACCAATGCCCGCATTCCACAAAGCAAAATTGGTGTTCACCGTTTGTGATAGGCCTTTGTAAAATTGGTGACTGATATCGGTTTGTAATACCAAGCCTTTCCATGGCATGGCTTGTATTTTAAATTTAGAATTCTGACTTAAATACTGACTGTTCAACTGCACTTGCAAGCTGTTAGAAATGGTGCTATAGGAGGTATTAGATGAAATGGTGAAGTCGAGGTTTTTGCTGATATTGCTAGATAAAGAAATGCCACCACCGATGTTATTACTTCTAGAAAAATTGGTATTGCCATTAATTAAACTTGGGGTGCGCACCATGCTACCAAAGGCATTGACATTCATGTTCGATTTTATCTTTTTAATTACAAAAGTATAATTGGTAAACGAACGCACATTATAATAGCCCTGCAAGTTAACGGGCTTAGATAATTGTGATCCACGAGACAAAGCCACTCCGTTTAATAAGGTGTCTTTATTGGCAATAAAGGTGCTATTGGCAATATAATTACTGGCGGTGGTGCCACCAACAAATGCAAAATAAGACGTGTTCTTTTTTGTGTTAGCTGTTGAGTAACGCACATTGACTG
>CAJBKH010000148.1 GCA_903953615.1 uncultured Bacteroidota bacterium | reverse complement strand
TCTGGGACTCCAGCAGATTGATGCGATCGCCAATGCGCAGCAAGTCATTCGCGTGGCACTCGGCAATCTTGATTTGCAAGCCGACCTGGGTATGGTGTGCGATGCACTATTTCGATACGGTTTACCGCAAAAAATTCTTACATGTGCACCGCCCTAAAATAGATACCTTTTCTACCAAATTATACCATTGTAAACCCATCCGAGCAAGTGTCTTTTTAAAGAATAAGCGCTTTGCAAAAGGCGAAAAAATAAGTATCAATTGGTACGATGGAAAATTTGAGGAATTCAAACCGCAGCAGGACACCATTATTGATTCGTTTTCACATTTTTACAAGGGTGGTGGTGTCAATACCTTGTGTCGAGTCATCATTACAAGCAGTTCCGGCTGTGAGTATAACAAAACACTCGACTTAAAAGAAGGCAAGGTCTTAGGTGGTTTTAATTCGCGATTTGAATGCCTCGAAAATCAAGTTTGTTTTTCTCCATTTGTTTACGACAATGTAACCGGAGCAGCTTGGAAATATAATACGGCTAATAATAAGGTCAAGTGGAATTTTCCAGACACTTTAGTGAATAATTTTAGGCCTTGCTTCAAGTTTAAGAAAGGCGGCATGCAGCATTATGAAATGGTGATGAATGACTCTTTCGGTTGCACCGATACATTGCGCGATTCTATTTTAATCCAAGATTTAAGAGCGAATGTCACCCATCAATCGAAAATTATTTACTGTTCTGAACTTAAACAATTTTTGGATTCATCGAGTTATATCAAGGGCAAAGGCGAGGGTATATTGAAATATGCTTGGCAATTTGGCGATGGGGTGTATTCAAGTTTTGTGAAAGATCCTTTGCAAGTCATTAACATTGCACTCGATAAAATCCATGTCTACCACGCAGTTGAAACCATCTCTGGGTGCAAGGATACCATCGATTATGAGATACAAATTATTGGACCCAAACCCTATTTTGTGATTCTTGATACCATTGGCTGTGGCTCGCTGCGGGCCGAGTTTAAGAATTTATCTAAATATTGTAAGACCTATAATTGGAGTTTTGGTGATCAAAATGGGTCTAACTATCAAACGGATTCAACAAATAGCATCTTTTTTAATTACACGAAACCGGGCCGTTATCGCATCACATTAACAGGATTAGATACCGTATACAATCCTATTTCAGGCAATACCTATTATTGTAAAACCACTTTTCCAGATAAGGATTTTCAAAAAGATACCAACCGGTCGGTTTTGGTTTTGCCATTTGGTAAAACAGGCATTCAAAGCATCGACACAATTTGCTTGGGCAATACCATTAATTTTAGTAGTAAGAGCGATACCATTTATCAATACGATGAATGGCAGATGGGCGATAGTACTTCAAAATTCAAATTGTCTCTGGGCACAGGCTTCGACTACCGTTATGCGAAGGAGGGTTTGTATACCGTTCGTTTAAATCCTGGTTATACAAATCCAATCATCAACAACCAATGCCGCGATAGTGCACAAAAGCAAGTGCTAGTGCTTGGTGTAGAGGCCAATTTTACAACCGATCCTTTGGTCATTCCGCCTTTGTTTCAATTTTATAACCAATCGACACCGAGCAATGCTACTTTAAAATGGAATTTCGGACAAAGCGCCACTGGCAACAATAATACTTCAACCCTTAGAGATCCAACGCATAATTATGGCAACGATACAGGCTATTACAGCGTTTGTTTGATTGCTACTTTACCTTACGGTTGCAGTGATACTATTTGTACAACTGTTTTTAACGACCATTTGTCTGATTTTCAATTGTTCAATGTATTTACCCCTGGTAACATAGATGGTAAAAACGATGAGTATGATATTTTAATTGAAGGTGAGAGTCTATATGACTTAATTGTCTACAACCGCTGGGGTGTCGAGGTGTTTATGCAAGATAAGGATGGCGACCCAACGACACGTACCAATTGGAATGGTAAAGTGATGAATACTGGCGCGGAATGCCCACCTGGGACTTATTACTATTTATTTAAATACGCACTAAGAACAAAACCCGATGAAATCAAAACTTTATCAGGGGTTATTACCCTAATTCGATAAGTTAAGTTTTCAATTCGTCAATATTAGCGGCCGTTTTGGAGGTACAAAACCCAATTTGTTAATACCCCAAATTCAACTTAATTTCGCACAAAAATTCACAAATATTATATCATGGCTACAGCATCAGATTTATCAGTTGGTCAATTCATTCGTTATAACGGAGAGTTAGTTCAAATAACAGAGTATATACACCGCACACCAGGTAATTTGCGTGCATTTTATCAAGGTAAAATGAAAAATGTAAAAACTGGTAAGTCAGCCGAAAACCGTTTTAACCCTGGCGAAAAGGTAGACGTTGTGAGAGTTGAAGTTAGAGAATTGTCTTATTTGTATAAAGAAGGTACTGACCTTGTATGCATGGACAATGAAAGTTTTGAGCAATACAATATTTCAGAATTATTTTTTGGTGAGGCTGCACCCTTTATGATTGAGGGCATGGTGGTACTTGTTTCTTTCGAGGAAGGCGATTCCCCAATAGGTGCGCAACCACCAACCCACGTTGAGTTAGAAGTTACTTACACCGAGCCAGGTGAAAGAGGCAACACGGCTACAAATACATTTAAACCTGCAACTGTTTCGACTGGTGCTAGTTTAATGGTGCCGTTGTTTGTTGATATCAACGATAAAATTAAAATTGATTTACGTACCATTGAGTATGTAGAGCGTGTTAAATAATACAAAATAGTAATCGATTTATTTCATGCATTCATTTTCTGAAGAAGAGAATTTTTTAGGTATTACCGAAAAAGAACTATACGACTATGCAAGCGCAAAGGTTGTGATCCAATCTGCACCCTATGAAAAAACATCTTCATACATAGAAGGTAGTAAATTTGGTCCAAAGGCCATTATTGAAGCCAGTCACTTTGTTGAGTTTTATGATGAAGAGACCGACCAAGAAGCCTACAAAAAAATCGGTATTGCAACCATTCCAGAAATGCCTCTGGGCGATTTAGCCGATGCTGCTGCAATCGATTTAATTGAAGAACAAACTGATTTACATTTAAAGAATGGAAAGTATGTGGTATCACTTGGTGCCGAGCATACTGTTTCATTAGGATTTGTAAGAGCCTTCAAAAAACACCACACTTCATTTTCTGTTTTACAAATAGATGCCCATAGCGATTTACGACAATCATACCACGATAATCCTTATTCACATGCGAGCGTTTTAGCACGCATACATGATTTAGGTTTGCTGATTTGTCAAATTGGTATCAGAGCGCAATGCAAAGAGGAAGCGGATCTCATCAAATCTTCACCTTTAATTAACACTTGGTATGCGCATATGCTGCAAGATGGTGATGCTTGGATGGATGAGTGCATTGCCAAATTAGAAGACAAAGTCTACTTGACCATCGATGCCGATGGATTCGATCCTTCAGTAATGCCAGCCGTTGGTACAGCAGAGCCAGGTGGCTTAATGTGGCACCAAGGCTTGCGATTCTTAAAGAAGGTTGCAGAAAAAAAACACATCATCGGTTTCGATATCGTAGAATGTGCGCCTAAAGAAGGCGAAATATTAACACAATTTAACTTAGCCAAATTATTGTACAAAATACTTGGCTATTGTACCATTCACAATAAAATCTAATTATAATTTGAAAATTTATTTTGATAATGCCGCTACAACACCAGTCGACCCTGAAGTGTTTGAGGCCATGTTGCCTATTTTAAAAGAAGATTTTGGTAATCCTTCTTCTAGTCATAGTCACGGTAGAAAAGTAAAAGCACAGCTTGAAATCAGTCGCAAAACAATTGCAAGTTTATTGAATGTAACACCTGGTGAAATTATTTTCACATCGGGTGGCACTGAAGCTGACAACATGGCATTGCGCAGCAGTGTTAGTACTTTAGGTGTAAAGCACATTATTACCTCGCCAATAGAACACCATGCAGTGTTGCATACGGCAGAGGAATTGGCGCACAAAGGAAAAGTTGAATTGCATTTTGTTAAGCTTACTGAGAATGGACATGTAGATTTAAATAGTTTAGAAGAATTACTTAAAAACCATTCCAATGTATTGGTGAGTTTAATGCATGCCAACAATGAAATTGGCAATTTATTAGATGTCGAAAAAGTAGGCGCATTATGCAAACAATACAATGCTTTTTTTCATTCTGACACAGTGCAAACAATGGGACATTATCCCTTCGATTTTCAAACCATGGGCATTGATTTTGCCATAGGGGCTGCCCATAAATTCAATGGACCAAAAGGCATAGGATTCTTATACATGAATAAGCGATTAAAGCTACAACCTATTTTGACAGGCGGTGCACAAGAGCGCGAATTAAGAGGTGGTACCGAGAATGTTTATGGCATTGTTGGTATGGCCAAAGCCCTCGAAATATGTTACCGTGATATGGAAAAAAAACAAGCCCATATCAAAGCTTTGAAACAATATGTGATTGATAAAATTAAAGCAGAATTACCTGAAATAAAATTCAATGGCGACCCTGAAGGTCGCAGTTTATATACAGTTTTAAGTTTAGCATTTCCGCCTTCTGTAGCCAACGAAATGTTGTTGTTTAATTTTGATATACAAGGTATTTCTGTTTCAGGTGGTAGCGCTTGTTCGAGCGGTAGCAATGCGGGTTCACACGTAATACGCGCCCTTAATAAAAACTTGGATTGCGCACCTGTGCGTTTTTCTTTTGGTAAATACAATACGATTGAAGAAGCCGATCAAGTTTTAGCATTTGTTAAATCGATGTTCGTAAAAGCAGAAGCTTAAATCCCTGTGGTCAATAAAAAAATTAATATCGCTATCGATGGTTATAGCAGTTGCGGTAAAGGCACACTTGCCAAAGAATTAGCCAAAGAACTCAATTATCTTTTTATTGATTCTGGCGCCATGTACCGTGCGGTTACCTTGGCTTTAATCAGAAGAGATATTGCAGTTGATGATATTACTTCTATTGAAAAATTATTGCCACAACTCGCCATTAGTTTTGAATTCAATAAAACCTTAAACCATTATCAAACACTCTTAAATGGCGATAATATTGAATCTGAAATTCGCACAATGGAGGTTAGCAATTTGGTAAGTCCAGTTAGTAAAATTGATGCAGTAAGAGATTTTTTAGTAAAACAACAACGCACCATTGGTTTAAACAAAGGCGTTGTAATGGACGGCAGAGACATTGGTACAGTAGTGTTTCCAAATGCCGAGTTAAAAATATTCATGACCGCTCAACCCGAAATAAGGGCCCAGCGCAGATTAGCTGAATTACGCCAAAAGGGTGATGTATTAACCAGCTTCGAAGAAGTATTGGAGAATTTAAGCAGTCGCGATTTACAAGATTCTACGAGGGCTAACAGTCCTTTGTTACAAGCTGCAGATGCCATCGTGATTGATAATTCTAACCTCAGTCGCGTGGAGCAAAAAGCCTTGGCCATGCGCCTTGTGAATGAAAAACTAGGTACACTTTAAATTTATACCTTTTAGTATAATACCATTTAGTATAAAAATTGTTGGTGTTGTTCAAAAAGTTTTTATCCTTGTGTAAATTATTATTTTATGGCAAAGTCTTACATTATGACTTCACAGCTTTTGCCGCTTCAAACTTTTTCTTAATCTCTTTATCCAATCTAAAGATCATTACTGCCGCAATGGCCATCGATACCAAAACCACATAGCCTAAAATATCGTAGCGTTGTAAAGGTGCTGTTTCTAACTCAGGTTTAAATACGATTAGGCCAGCAATGCCTGCAGCAATACCGCCAGATAATTGTTGTATCGATGCGTTAATACTCATAAATGCACCACGGTCTTTTTGCTCTGGTAATGCAGTCATCAAAGCCGATGAAGAGATAATGCGAGAGTTAATGCCTAAGAATAAAATAACGTTGATTAAAATAACCAACCACAATTCTGTTGGACCTAATTGGGTATAAATGGCCACCATGATACCACTCAATACGGTACCAAAAAGGAAAACTTTAAACCTGCCTAATTTATCACTCATTTTACCAATCAATGGACCGAAGGCAATAGAGAATACACCAGTTACACCATATAACACTGGCAGTAATTCTTTGCTAATATGTAAATTTCTTGTACTAAATGCAGCTCCTAAAGGCATTAACATATAGCCACCTGTTGCCAAAAATACAGTTGCTAAAAATCCTTTCATGTAATTTGAATTCGAAACAGTATTCCATAAATGTTGAAAGGGATGAACCTCTGATTTGATTTTTAAATGCTCGGTGACAGGTTTTAAATAAATTAAAATAATAACCCCAACCACTAATGAGAAAAATGCAATCATCCAGAAAGGGGAGTGCCATCCAAATTTATTAGCAAGCGTTAAGCCTATTGGCAAACCTAAAATTTGACTCGCTGCAAAGGCCATTTGTACATAACCCATTACACGACCGCGGTGCTCAACTTTAAAAATATCTGAGATGATCGCAAAACTGATAGCGCTAATCACACCACCAAAAATACCAGTCACTATGCGCGCCATCATTAAAAATTGATAAGTTGGCGCAATGGCACACAAGAAGGTGCCAAAGACAAATCCAATGTAGAAAAACAGCATCAGTTTTTTGCGATCGAATTTATCGGCAAAGCCTGCGGCTAAAATACCCGAAATGCCTGCACTAAAAGCATAGGCCGATACCACCCATCCAAATTCGGCAGTTGATATTTTCATTTCTTCCAATAGTATTGCACTGAGAGGCGATAAAACCATAAAATCGAGCACCACCGAAAACTGTATGATGGCAATAATGGCGATTACAAATTTTTCGTAGGAAGTGAATATAGGTTTGGCTTTGGTACTTGGAGTTGACATGTTTATTTTTTATTGAAGTGATTTGATAACTTGTTTGAAGACAGTTTTAAGAATGGCAGGACTCAATTTAAAGTGCCGTCCCATCATGTTTTTTTCTTGTAAATGAAATTTTATTAAGGAATAAAAAGGACCGTAGGCCAGCGACCAAAAAACTTCTGGCTCCATTTTTTTGATTTCACCGTTTTTAAATGCATTCATTAAAAATTGGTTCATGTTGGTTTTAAAGTCCATGATCAATTGCAC
>CAJBKH010000147.1 GCA_903953615.1 uncultured Bacteroidota bacterium | reverse complement strand
TACAAAGTGTGGAAATGAAACAAATACTACCCGATTTTATTGTAAAAGCAATGAGAACAGGCTTAACCCATTTTGGAAAAACCATGCATGGCTATCGCACAACTGAGGCTTTGTTGGTGGGAGTCGAGAGCCGCACCTCATCGCCCGTGCGCATTCCCCGCGACAAAGAATTTTTGCACCATCCTGAGATTAAGAATTTATTCCCTTGTGGCGAAGGTGCTGGTTATGCGGGCGGCATTGTAAGTGCTGCGATTGATGGCATGGTATGCGCGAATGCGGTGAGGGATTAATTTTCTTTAAATTCAACTTGAATGAAATTACTTTCGTTTAATAAAACTTTACCTTTGCTCCTCCTATGAACAACCTCCTTCTTTTTGGTGCTGGTCGCAGCAGTTTATATTTAATTGAATACTTGCAACAATGGTGCATTGCCAATAATTGCACTTTATTAGTTTGCGATAAAGACATTAGCTATGCAAAAAATAAACTACAAAACCATGAAGGACTGACCTTTACAGAACTTGATATTTTCGACCATTCAAAGGTAGAAGCATTGGTTAAAGATAGTCGCATGGTAATTTCATTATTACCCGCAGCGCTGCACATCCATATTGCTAAACTTTGTTTAGAACACCATAAAAATTTGGGGACCGCCTCCTATATCTCAGATGAGATGAAAGCCTTGCACCAAGCTGCAAAAGACAAAGGTTTGATCTTCTTAAATGAATGTGGCCTCGATCCGGGCATCGACCACATGAGCGCTATGCAAATGATGGATGCGATAAAAGCAGATGGAGGCGTGATGAATAGTTTTGAGAGTTATTGCGGTGGTTTGGTAGCCAACGAAAGCGATGGCGACAATCCATGGAAATACAAATTCAGTTGGAATCCTCGCAACGTTGTACTCGCTGGTGCAGGCGCTCCCGCTCAGTTTTTGCATAACAACGAACTCAAGATGGTGCCCTATCACCAATTGTTCAAACACATTGAAACTTTTGAAATTGAAGGCGCTGGTACTTACGAAGCCTACGCCAATCGCGACTCATTAAAATACATGGGTCTTTATAATTTAGAACATGTGGCTTCTATGAAACGCGGCACATTTAGAAAAAAAGGCTACGCAGCGGCATGGCAAGTCATCGTAGAACTTGGTCTTACCGACGACACAACCCCCTTGCATTTAAAAGCAGGTACAACCCTTTCGCAATGGTTGGCCGCTTATTTGCCCGATGGTCATGCTGATTTGAAAGTAGAAGTGAAAGCACTTACCCATTGCACAGATGCTGACATTGAAAAGCTAGATTGGCTAGGACTATTTAGTAGGGAAGTCTTACCTATTACAAATGGTACTTCAGCCCAACTACTCGAAGAAATATTAAAACCCAAGTGGCATTTGATGCCTACTGATAAGGATTTAATTGTGATGTTGCATAAGATAGGCTATACTCAAAATGGCACGCAGCAATGGCGTTCAGTGCACATGACATTAGAAGGCATAAGCGAAACCCATACAGCCATGGCCAAAACGGTTGGCTTGCCTTTGGCGATTGCTAGTAAATTAATTTTGGAAAACAAAATCGAAGCCCGCGGGGTATTAGCGCCTGTAACAGCAGAATTTTACAATCCTGTTCTAGCAGAACTTGAGGCCTTTGGGATACAATTTTAATATTTTCCATTGTAGTGGTGGGTATAGATGCGATTAATCGCATCTATACAGATATGTTTTTTAAAGCCGTTTTGTTATTTTAAAATAATTTCTTACTTTTGCACCCCGCAAGAAATGGAGAACTTGCGATTTATAAATATTTTATGTCAACAAAATTAAGATTACAGCGTCATGGACGCAAAAAACAAGCCTACTACTACATTGTGGCGGCAGATGCACGTGCTCCGAGAGATGGTAGATTTATTGAGAGAATTGGTGATTACAACCCAAACACTAATCCTGCAACAATTAACCTGAATCTTGAACACGCAGTTAAATGGTTAGACAACGGAGCTGTTCCTACAGACACCGTAAAAGCCATCCTATCTTACAAAGGTGCAATGATGTTGCATCACTTACATGGTGGTGTGCGCAAAGGCGCTATGACTGCTGAACAAGCCGATGCTAAATTTGCTGAATGGACTGCTACTAAAGAAGCTAAAGTTCAAAGCAAACGCGAAGGTCTTGCAGACAAAAAAGCACAAACTGCTGCTGCTAAATTTAAAGCTGAAACAGCTATTAAAGAAGCTAAAGCTGCTGCTATTGCTGCTACTGCTGCTGCTAAAATTGCAGAAGCTGAAGCTGCTGAGCAAGCAAGAATTGCTGCCGAAAATCCAGTTGTTGAAGAAGTTGCAGTTGTTGAAACTCCGGTTGACAACACTGTTATCGAATCACCAGTTGAAGTTCCAGTAACAGAAACACCTGAAATAGTTGCTCCTGCTACCGAAACACCTCAAATAGAGGTGCCGGCTGCTGAAACGCCTGCTACAGAAACACCTGAAATAGTTGCTCCTGCAACCGAAACACCTGAAACAGAGGTACCGGCTGCTGAGACGCCTGTAGAAGAAGCACCTGCAACAGATGCTCCTGCTGCTGAAACACCAGAAGCTTAATTCAAAGCTTTTTGTATGGCAAGCAAAACAATTAATATTCATGATAAACCCACCCGCAAGGTGGGTTTTCTTTTAAGAACCCATGGCTATAAAGGCCATATTAAAATTGCTATTGACGACGAATTTGAAGATTTTGAGCCGACTGGTTTCTTATTGGTAAACATCAACGAAAAATTTGTTCCATTTAAAATAGACAATTACAACGAAGATGGCGGTATCATTAAACTCAGTGGTATCAACTCAATTGAAGAAGCTGGCATAGTGGTAGGCAAACAAGTAATGGAATTCGTGCCAGAAAATACCGAAGCTGCCTTTACCTACAACGACTACACTTTAATAGATGAGGAAACTAAAATTGAATACCGCATTACAGATACTGTTGTTATGCCAAATCAAACCTTATTAGAATTTAGAAACGGCTATAAAGATACCTTGCTCCCTTTTCACCCCGACCTTATCTTAGAGGTGAACGATGAACTTAAAACAATTACTGCCCATTTCCCAGATGGTATTTTAGATTTGTAGTATGAGAGTCGATATCATCACCGTTCAACCCGCATTATTGGAAAGTCCCTTTAATCACTCAATGATCAAAAGGGCGCAGGACAAGGGTTTTGCCACGATTAATCTCATCAACTTACGCGACTATGCCATTAATGCCCACGGTCAGATCGACGACTACCAATACGGTGGCGGTGCTGGCATGGTAATGATGTGCGAACCGATTGCAAATGCTATTGAAGCACTTAAAAAAGAGCGCACTTACGACGAAATCATCTACACTTCGCCCGATGGTGAATTGCTAGACCAACCCATCGCCAATGCCCTTTCACTAAAAGAAAATATTATTATCTTGTGCGGTCACTACAAAGGCATTGATGAGCGCATTCGTCAACTATACGTTACCAAAGAAATATCGATTGGCAACTACGTATTAACAGGCGGAGAACTAGCCGCAGCCATTATTACCGATTGTATGATTCGTTTGATACCAGGCGTTTTGGGTAACGAAGAATCTGCCCTAACCGATAGCTTTCAGGATGATTTATTAGCACCACCAGTGTATACCCGCCCTGCAGAATTTCAAGGCTTAAAAGTGCCAGATGTACTGCTTTCCGGCAATTTTAAAAACATTGAAACATGGCGCCAAGAGCAGGCCGAAGAGCGCACCAAACAAAGAAGACCAAATTTGTAAAGCTTTTTTACAATTAAAAAATATTGCATTAAAATGAACCTAAAATTAAATAAAGCCTTGGTGATTTTCGATTTGGAAACCACTGGTATCAATACTGCCAAAGACCGCATCATCGAACTTTATATGATCAAAGTTCAGCCTGATGGCAGTCGCACCGACTTACACCAGCGCTATAATCCAGAGATGCCCATAAGTGCAGAAGCCACTGCAGTGCACGGCATTACCGATGCCGATGTAGCCAACGAACCCACCTTTAGACAAAAGGCACATGAGCTTAATCAATTTTTATTGAACTGCGACTTTGCTGGTTTTAATAGCAACAAATTTGACTTTCCTATGTTGGTCGAAGAGTTCTACCGTGTAGGCGTTGAATTCGATACACTAAAAAGAAAATTCATAGACGCACAACGCATTTTTCATTTAATGGAACCCCGAAATTTAAGTGCAGCCTATAAATTCTATTGTCAAAAAACACTCGAAAACGCCCACAGCGCTAAGGCCGATACCGAGGCTACTTGGGACATTATTCAAGCGCAAATCGAGCACTACCAAGACTTAGAAAACAACATCGATTTCCTACACCAATTCAGCGGTCAGAGCAACTTAGTGGATCTTGCTGGTCGCTTGGTATACAACGATAAAAAGCAAGCCGTGTTCAATTTTGGCAAGCACAAAGGCAAAACCGTTCAAGATGTTTTGAAAATAGAACCTAGCTATTATGAATGGATGATGAATGGCGATTTCTCTGCACAAACCAAGAAGGTGTTAACCCAATTGCGTTTAGAGGCAATGGGGAAATAATAATGTAGCTTAGGTCGTATTGAACAACCGCAATCCTTATTACATTTTTTCGTAAACAATGGCAAGGCCTTGACCAACACCAATACACATGGTCGCTAAACCATAGCGCAAATTGTTTCTTTTTTGCATTTCGTGAATTAAAGTTGTGCTGATTCTCGCACCACTGCATCCCAATGGATGTCCAATGGCAATAGCGCCACCATTCACGTTTACGATATCAGGATTTAAACCCAATTCTCTCATACAAGCAATACTCTGACTAGCAAAAGCCTCATTCAATTCCACTAAACCTAAGTCGGCAATGCTTAAACCTGCACGCTTCAAGGCTTTGCGGCTTGCCTCTACAGGACCAATGCCCATGATTTGAGGATGCACTCCACTAGCGGCACTGGATACAACACGCGCTAAAGGTTTTAAGTTATGTGCTTTTACAAAACTTTCTGAAGCCAAAGCCAAAGCTGCTGCTCCATCGTTCACTCCACTAGAATTACCTGCTGTTACACTGCCATCTTTTTTGAAAGCTGGTTTCAAAGCACCCAGTACTTCCATGCTGCTCAAACGCGGTTGCTCATCTTTATTGAAAACAATGGCATCGCCTTTTTTCTGAGGAATATGTACTGGTATCAATTCATTGTCGAACGCATTGATTTTATTAGCCTCGCTCCATTTTAATTGAGAGTTATAAGCAAAGGCATCTTGCTCTTCGCGACTGATATTCCATTGCGCTGCGACATTCTCTGCAGTTTCGCCCATGGTATAAGGATGGTATAATTTAGAAAGGGCTGGATTGGTAAAACGCCAGCCGATAGTGGTATCATGTATCTCGGGCGCGCGACCAAAAGCCGTATCTGATTTGGCCATTACGAAAGGGGCACGGCTCATGCTCTCTACACCACCTGCAATGTATAACTCGCCATTGCCTTGGGCGATTTCCATACTCGCATTGGCGATGGCTTGCAGACCGCTTGCGCATAAACGGTTGACAGTATAACCAGCCACTGTAATTGGCATACCAGCTAATAAAAGTGCCATTCTTGCTACGTTTCTATTGTCCTCACCTGCTTGGTTGGCATCTCCTAAAATAACCTCTTCAGTTAAATCAAAAGGAATGTTTTTATTTCTATCCATTAAGCCTTTAATGGCCATGGCAGCCAAATCATCCGGACGGGTATGGGCTAAAGTTCCAGCATATTTACCAACAGGCGTTCTAGCGGCATCAATTACATAAATGGTTTCTTTCATTGGTGCAAAATTAGGAAATTGTAATGGTATAAGTGATAGATTTAAAGTATTTCATTATTTATAAAAATACAATTTGTAACAACATTGAATTCAAATAGATTTGTAGTTTACTCGAACCCACCATTATGAAAGAATTTAAACTAGCCAAAGGCTGGGCCATCTTTGTTTTTATTGTGACACCTGTTGCCATCGTATTCTTCACATGGTTTGCTATCAGTCCGTTTTTAGAGCACAAAGACCTTAGCAAAGGACTGGGATGGGTTTCAATACCCTTGGGATTAGGAATGGTGGCCTTAATGGCATATGCATTGCGTGAAGCCATTGTAGGTAAGTTTGTGATAGATGATGAGAAGCTTTACATGGTAAGCGCCATTGGCACAAGAACCCTTCTATTCGATGAAATAAAAAACTACCGAATGGATGACAATTACATCTATATATTCCCAAAAACAAAACAAAAGAAAACCATTAAGGTGAGTACTTACTTGAAAGGCACTGATGATATTCTTAACTTTCTTGGTGAGCGTTATGATGACATTGATTTATTAGAACGCATTACTGATGAAGAAGAAATTATGCAAGACACCAATTTTGGTGCGACAGAAGAAGAAAGAGAAATCAACCTCGAAAGAACCACCAATCTCACCAAAATCATCAATTGGGTAGGAGGCGCTATCGGTTTATGGGCCTTGTTTTTTACCGACCCTTATGAGCTATCCATATGGGCTTGTTTGGCTATGTCAATTATTGCCATTATCTTGATTCATTTTTCTAAAGGGATGATACGGCTTGATGAATTCAACAACAGCATTCACCCCAATTTAACTTTTGCGATACTTGTGCCTAGTATCGTAATGGCTTTGCGCGCTTTGTTCGATTACAATGTGATTACTTATTCAAATATTTGGAAACCTTGTATCATCTTAACCCTGGTTTTACTTGTTTTATTATTCACCGGTAAAAACAAATTCAACTTTAAAAAGATCAATGATTACTTCACCATATTTGCCTTTAGTCTATTTACTTTTGGGTATTCCTATGGCGCTATTGTTTGTTTGAATGGCATGTACGATTCATCAACACCGGTCGACTATGAAGTGACAATAATTGAGAAGAAAGTGGATAAAGGCAAGCATACTTCTTACCATTTTGAACTAGCACCTTGGGGACCTTATTCAGAAAAAAATGAAATTACTGTTTCACGCGAACTTTATGAAAAAAAGGCCATTCAAAACACCGTACAAGTGCATACAAAAAAAGGATGGTTCAACATTCCTTGGTATTTTGTTACAGAGTAAACGCACAAAACGACCGACTCAACCTGCTTGAATTCGCCATTATGTCTCATTGTTTATGATATTTTTTACATTTTACGTCATTTTGTCTTGTATTTGCGCAATGGAATTAGATTTGAAATCCAAGTACCATAACAATTAATAAAAACAATCATATGGTACTTTTAAAATCAAAACCAAGCTTAATGAATGAAACCATCATTCCACAATCTTTCAATTCATTTTTAAATGAATTCTTACACGACTCTAAATCTTTTCAAGAATCTTTTGGGGAGCAAGTTCAATTTTCGCCTAAAGCAGATATTCTTGAAAAAGCCAACCACTTCGAAATTCACTTGGCTTTGCCAGGCATGAAAAAAGAAGACGTAAAAATTAATGTTGAAGGCGATTTCTTAACTGTGAGTGGCGAGAAACAAAGCACCACCGTTGCTGAAACAGAAAAACTTCACAAGAGAGAAATTCATTTCGGCAAATTCTCTCGCAGCTTTAATGTTTCGAAGATTAACAAAGCTAAAATTGAGGCCCAATTCGACAATGGCATCTTAACTTTAACCTTGCCAAAAGTTGAAGCAGCCTTGCCATTAAGCATCGATATTAAGTAGTATTTTTTCATAATAAATAAGGATGGGGTTTTGCGAAGTTTAAATACTTTGTGAAACCCTTTTTTTGGGTCGACTATAAAAAGTTTAGCAATACAATAGTATGATTGATAACCAATAGTGCAAACCTTAACGTTAAGCTACAATTCAGCATGAAGAGTAATGCACTACAAACTAAATCTTTCGATGATCCATTCGGGAATTATTAAAGCCTTGCCGGTTTTCAAATCGATTAGACTGTAATTGAAATAACCATCGCAACTCACCTTTTTGGTTTGTTGATTAATGATTTCAAAATTCACCAATACATTGTTTTTTTGAAGCGAAACAATGTGGGTATTGATTTCCATTTTATCGCCCATTTTTAAGGCGCGTTTAAAATGCATTTTTGTTTCGATGATTACGAAGCCCATGCCGTGTTTCATGAATTCTTCGAAGCTCATTTTATAGCAACGGTGCATCTGATCGTAACGCGCGGCTAAAACAAAGTCCATGTATTTACTGCTGTGCACATGCTGAAATAAATCGATATCATCGGGCCTTACTTCAATTACCGAACTGTATACAGTCGTATTAAGCAGCATCGTGTACTTTGTTATTTTCGATTTTAATGATGCGTGCTGGAAACTGTGTGAGCAAGCGGTGTTCGTGGGTAGCCATTAACACTGCAGTACCTTCTTCTTTCGCAATAAATTGTAAAAGACGTGTGATATCATCAGAAATTTCTGGATCTAAATTACCTGTTGGTTCATCGGCTAAAATCACTTCTGGTTTATTGAGTAAAGCACGTGCAATCACCAAACGCTGTTGTTCGCCTCCGCTCAATTGGTGTGGCATTTTATAATCTTTTGTTTCAAGACCTACGATGTGCAAAACCTCTCCTACTCTTTTGGCCATTTCCATTTTGTTTTTCCAACCCGTGGCTTTCAAAACAAACAATAAATTTTCTTTGGCATTGCGGTCGGTCAATAATTGAAAATCCTGAAAAATAATCCCCAATCTTCTTCTCAATTTAGGTACGGCTCTTCTGCTCAATTTTCCCAAATCAAAACCAGCCACACTGCCATTGCCTAATTCTAATTTCAATTCACCATAAAGGGTTTTTAAGAGCGAACTTTTGCCACTGCCTGTTTTACCAATTAAGTAGGCAAATTCGCCTTTATTAATTTCCAAGTCGACTTGGTGTAACACCAAATTTTTTTCTTGAAAAATATCGGCTTGTCTTAAATTTATAACAGATAATTCCGCAGTCATGATACGCAAAACTAATACTACTGCGGCAATTGCCAATCAATTGTAGGCATTCCTTTTTCAACAAAATAAGCATTGGTTTTTGAAAAGTGACCAGAACCAAAGAATCCAGTATGGGCCGAGAAGGGCGAAGGGTGCGCTGCTGTTAGCACCAAGTGTTTTTGTTTATTAATCAATACACTTTTATTTTGAGCGTATTTTCCCCATAAAATAAATACCAAATTTTCTTTCTTGGCATCCAATAATCGTATCACTTGGTCGGTAAAAATTTCCCAGCCTTTTTGTTGATGACTGCCAGGCGTATGCGCCCTTACCGTTAAGGTGGCATTCAACATCAATACACCTTGTTCGGCCCAGTTTTGCAAATACCCATGTGCGGGTGGCACAAAGCCAATATCGCTATGTAATTCTTTGAAGATATTTTTCAAAGAGGGTGGCAACTTCATGCCTTTGTTCACACTAAAACACAAGCCATGGGCCTGCCCTTCGTCGTGGTAGGGATCTTGACCCAAGATTACCACTTTCACTTGATCGAAAGGTGTTGAATCGAAAGCCGAAAAGATGGCTTCGCCTTTAGGAAAAATAGTATGTCCTTGTTCCTTTTCATTTTTTAAAAATGATTGCAATTCAGCAAAATAGGGTTTTGCAAATTCCGATTGTAATTCATGGAACCATGAAGGGTGTATTTTAACAGATGGGTTGTTCAAATTGAAGAGGTATTAACTTGAAAAAAGAATTTTCAAAATTAACGCTTATCACTTGAATTTTTCAGTGATCCTTTCACTAGTAGATGCGGATGCCTATCCGTGACCTTGCCCGCTCGGTGTTTCAGCATTTCTGAACCGGCTTGCTTCATGCCCAGTTTCATTATTTTTACGATATCAGCCTCACTTAATCCATATTGAGCTTCTATTGCTTCGAATGGTGTCAGGTCTTCCCATGCCATTTCTAATACATGGTCTATCTCTTTCGCACTTAAGTCTTTCATTTTAAGTGTTACCATATTCAACATTAAACATTTTTTTGAAACTTGTTGCTTATTTTTGAAAAATCTTTTATGCACACCTCTGACATCGAAAACAAAATTACGCAGTTAAGAAATGACCTTTCGCGCTACAACTACGAATACTACGTTATAGCAGCCCCTACGATTAGTGATTATGAATTTGATCAATTATTAGAAGAATTGCAGAAATTAGAAAAAGCGCACCCTGAATTTTACGACCCCGATTCACCAACCTTAAAAGTAGGTGGTGCCATCAATAAAAATTTCGAAAACTTTACCCACCAATATCCCATGTTGAGTTTAGGGAATACCTATAGTGAAGATGAGTTACGCGACTTCGATCAACGCATTATCAAACAATTAGGGCATAGCGATTACGAATATGTTTGTGAATTAAAATTCGATGGTCTTTCTATTAGTTTGCATTACGAAAATGGCCAACTGCTAAGAGCCGTTACCCGTGGCGATGGCACCAAAGGCGATGTGGTAACCGACAATGTAAAAACCATTAAAGCCTTGCATACCCGCATGAAAGGAGATTACCCTATGAACTTCGAAGTGAGGGGCGAAATTTTCATGCACCGCCAAGCCTTCGATCGCCTCAACCAACAACGCGAAGAAGAAGGTGAGCCACTTTATGCCAATCCGCGCAACGTAGCCTCCGGCACCCTCAAATTACAAAACAGTGCCGATGTTGCTAAAAGACCTTTGGATATTTATTTGTATCAACTGATAGAAAAAACGGAAATGATTAAAACGCATGCCGATAGTTTAATCGCGATGAAAGCATGGGGCTTAAAAATCAGTGAGCACACCAAGACTTGCTCGAACATCGAAGCGGTTTTTAACTTCATCAACTATTGGGACAAGGAACGCAAAAATTTAAGTTATGATATTGATGGCGTGGTGTTAAAAATAAACGACTATCACCAACGCGAGGAATTGGGTTTCACTGCTAAGTCGCCACGCTGGGCCATTGCCTTTAAGTTTAAAACCGAAGCCGCTTGCACCCAATTGTTGAGCATTGCCTACCAAGTAGGCAGAACAGGTTCTATTACACCAGTAGCCAATTTACAACCCGTACTTTTATTGGGCACAACAGTTAAGCGCGCATCACTGCACAACGCCAATGAGATTGAGCGATTAGATTTGCGTGTGGGCGACTATGTGTATGTAGAAAAAGGTGGTGAAATTATTCCTAAAATAACAGGCGTTAATCTTGAAAAAAGAAATGAAGAAACCCCTCCTCTCATTTATATTACGCATTGCCCAGAATGTCAAACGGAGTTGGTGAGAAAAGAAGGCGAGGCCAATCACTATTGTCCGAACGAGGTAAGTTGTCCGCCACAAGTAGTGGGTCGCATTCAACATTTCATTCATAGAAAAGCCATGGACATTAATGGCATGGGCGATGAGACCGTGCAACTGCTCTACGAAAGTGGCTTGGTGCACAACATTGCCGATTTATTTGATTTGAAATATGAAACAGTATTGCAGCTTGACCGCATGGCGGAAAAGTCGGCACAAAATTTAGTAGATGGCATTAAAGCCGCTGTGAATATTCCATATCAACGCGTGCTCTTTGGTTTGGGTATTCGTTATGTTGGCGAAACAGTGGCGAAGAAATTAGCCGCTCAATTTAAAACCATCGAACAATTGCAAACAGCCAGTTTCGAAGCCTTGATAGCCGTTGATGAAATTGGCGAGCGCATAGCAGAATCCATCATCGAATATTTTCAAAACCCTTACCATGCTGAGCAAATCGCCCGCTTAAAAACAGCTGGACTTCAATTCGAGAACATGGAGAAAGAGAAGGTCATGGAATCGGCTATTCTTGCAGGCAAATCTATTGTGATATCTGGCGTATTCAGTCAGTACAGCAGAGATGAAATCAAACACATGGTAGAAATTAATGGCGGCAAAAATGCGAGTGGTATTACTGGCAAAACCGATTATGTGGTAGCAGGCGAAAACATGGGTCCCGCTAAACTCGAAAAAGCGGTACAATTAAATATCCCAATTTTAAGTGAGAAAGAATTTCTTATACTCATAAGCAAACCATTCAATAGCACCCTTCTTTAAATATCTGTATAACAGCTATTTGATATTTTTTACCCTAACTTTATAACAATATTATAAACTTTTTACCCTAACTTTATAACAGCATATCGGATATTTTACCCTAATTTTATTACAACATATTCAAATTTTTACCCTAACTTTGTAACAAATATATAAAATATTTACCCCAACTCTATGACATTTTTAATTGTTTTTAGCGCCAAAACTGAAACAAAAAAGTCCGAAAAACACTATGATTGAAAGACAAATAATAACACAATTAATGCTATGGAAAGCGAAAAAAAATCGCAAACCTTTGGTATTAAGAGGTGCTCGACAAGTTGGAAAAACAACTGTTGTAGCGCAATTTGGCAAACACTTTAAACAATACATACATCTTAATTTAGAACTAATAGAGGATCAGCAACACTTTCTCAAACACACGACGATAGAAGATACCATTGACTCTATTTTTTATGCCAAAAACAAACAACTTTCCAAGCGACCACACACCCTTTTATTTATTGATGAAATCCAGGAAATACCTGCAGCCTTAGGATTACTTCGTTACTTCTATGAGCAAGTGCCCGATTTGCATGTGATAGCAGCCGGCTCCCTTTTAGAAACCGTTTTCAACCGCACAATTCATTATCCTGTTGGTCGCGTTGAGTTTTTAATTTTACGTCCTGTTTCTTTCCCAGAGTATTTACAAGCCATTGGTGAACACAATGCCCTCGAACAGCTTTCGCATTTACCTATAGCTGCATTTGCCCAGACTAAATTATTGAAATTGTTTCAGCAATATACCCTCATTGGTGGAATGCCCGAAATTGTTAGTCACTATGCCGAGCACCGTGACTTAGTAGCCTTAAAACCACTATACGAATCGCTTCTTCTTTCATACATGGATGATGTCGAAAAATATGCCGACAATAACACACAAAATCAAACCCTTCGTTTGGCTATACGGGCCGCTTTTTCAGAAGCAGGTAAACGCATACGGTTCCATGGATTTGGGCCTTCTAATTATGGTTCGCGCGAGATGGGTGAAGCATTAAGAGCACTCGAAAAAACTTTGCTCATCCATTTAATCTACCCTACAACAGGTGTAAAATTACCGTTGTTACCCGACCATAAAAAAGCACCGCGTTTACAAGTATTAGACACAGGCATGATCAATTATTTTGCAGGTTTGCAAGGCGACATCCTTTCTAGCCCCAATTTAGATGCCATACATGAGGGTTTAATCATTGAACATGTTATTGGGCAAGAATTATTAGCGGCCGAAAATAGTGTGATTGAAACTCTTAATTTTTGGGTAAGAGAAAAAAAAACATCGATGGCCGAGGTCGACTATCTCTACAAATACAATGGCTTATTAATTCCAATTGAAGTTAAAAAAGGCGCCACTGGTAAATTAAAATCACTGCATTTATATATGGAACAAGCCCCTCACAACATGGCCATACGCCTACATTCTGGCGCATTTGAAATCAGTACGATTGAAACAAACAATGAAAAAACTTATTATTTATTGAGTTTACCTTATTATTTGGTTTCACAAATTCACTTGTATTTGCCTTGGTTCGAAAAGCAAATAAAAGCACTGTTAAAAAAGAAAACCATCATAATATCATAAGCCTAAGACTTCTCAATATTTTCAACTAATTTTGCAAGCGACACACACCCTACTTTGAATTTAAAAAGTCTGATAAAAAAAAGCAAGATGGCCAGCAACAAACGCATGGCCAAAAATTTCAACAGCATCCAAACGGTGCTGATTGTATGGGATGCTACCCAATCGAAATCAGACATTGAAGAACTCAAAACCTTCGGTCATGAATTGCGTCAAAGCGGCAAAGTGATTACCTTTTTGACCTACCACCCGATTAAAAAACTGAGTGCCGACATGCAACCTAACGAAATTTATCAATTGTGTGCGAAGGCCGATTTTTCTTTTTTCGAAGCACCTAAAAGTAGCGCTTTAAAAAAGGTTTTAAACCAGCCCTTCGACTTATTTATCAATGGCTGTTTAGCCGACAATAAAATTACAAGAACCATGGCAGCGTTTACGCAATCACAATTTAGAATAGGTCCTTATATTAACCCAACGGATACTAATTTCTATGAATTAATGATTATCCCAAATGGGGCTGATCCTTGCGAAAATTACTTAATAGAAATAGGCAAATACTTAAAAAAAATCCACTAATTTACAATGGCACATAAAGCATCACAAACCCTCAGAGGCACAGGCGTAGCATTGGTTACTCCTTTTAATAAAGACTACAGCGTTGACTTTGATGCGCTAAAAAAACTGGTTAATTTCCAAATCGATAACGGCATTAATTACCTTGTGATTTTGGGCACTACCGGCGAAGTTCCAACTGTTACCAAAGCCGAAAAAGATGCCATTATTAATTGTATTAAGGAAACCAACAACAACCGTTTACCATTGGTTCTAGGTATCGGAGGCAACGACACCATGGGTTTAGTGGACACCTTGAAAAATCAAAACTATGATGGCTTAAGTGCGGTATTAAGTGTGAGCCCTTATTACAACAAACCCAATCAAAACGGCATCATTGCCCATTATCAGCTATTGGCCGATGCTTCGAAATTGCCAATCATCCTATACAATGTACCAGGTAGAACCGGCAGCAATGTGAGTGCAGAAGCCACTTTAAAATTGGCCGAGCACCCGAATATTTTAGGCACCAAAGAAGCCAGTGGTAATTTCCTGCAATGCATGGAAATTATTAAACACCGCCCTGCAGATTTTGCAGTGATTAGTGGTGACGATGCCTTTACATTGCCATTAATTGCCATTGGCATGGATGGGGTTATCAGTGTGATGGGCCAAGCCTATCCTAAAAAATTTACAAGCATGATTAACCATGCATTAAATGGCGAAATAGAAGCTGCCAGAAAATTGCATTACGAATTATTAGATGCCATGAACTTAATCTTTGCTGATGGCAGTCCGGGTGGTATTAAAGTTTTATTAGAAGCTCAAAACATTTGTCAGAACATTGTGCGCATGCCATTGCACAATGTGAACGATGCTGTTAAACAGCAATTATTAAAGACCTTAGGCAACGCCTAAGTCTTACAATTTAATCAATTTGTGGACGGTGTATTTTTTACTGCCTAACACTCTAATTCTTAGGAAATAAACCGCTGCCGCAAAAGGCTCCATATCAATGGTTAATTCGCTATTGTTTTTTGTTAAGGTAATGGCTTGACTGGTCAACTCTTTTGAAACGGCATCATACAATTGATATTCTATTTGCAATGAACCCGATTTAGGAATATTGTAATGTACTACCAATTTTGTAGTGACAGGATTAGGAAAGAGTAACGATTGATAGTTGTTATTTTGATCGTCCACATCAGTCTTAAAACCTAAACCAAAGCTATAACCGTTGTAATTACCAAAGCCGTAGGCATAGGCTTGAAAACCTGAATCTGAATTAACACAATGCTTGCCTGCACTTACTTCGATGGTGCTATATGCATACTTTGGATTATTAGGAAAAGTTTTAAATCCAGTTTTCGGATGAACATTGTCTACCTTTAATTTTGCTGTGTCTTTTAAATCACAAATCACATTAATGTAATGATTGGTGATAGGCGACATTGGAAAACTTGCATGGGTTTGAAAACATTCATTGTAACCTTTAAACTGTATGGGTTGAATATAAAATAACGAAGGGTCACCCGTAATACTTTCCTGAGTTTTACCGCAATTCAATGATTTACTAAATTGGGCCACAAAAACGGGTCGACTAGCTTGTATTAAACAGGAAGAAATTAAGGTGGTATCAAAGGTTCCCTTGTTAAATAGGCGATTTAATTTTACTCCATCTATTTTAAGTTCGGTATTATTTTCAAGAAATAAAACACTTATTGGGTCGCCCTTTCTAGCAATCAAAGACGAAAATAAAAAATCTGTAGCAGCATATTGTATAGGCAGCGATTGCTCATAGAGGTGATTGTCGGCACTAGCACCACTTGAACAACCGAGATCGTGAACATAGGCTTGACGAGCACCACTGAACACTGCAATTTTTTTGTTATCCCTTGCAACAATGTTTGAACCACTTAAATTGCCATTGGCTTGTACTTGATAGGTATTGCCTTTGTTTAATTGAACTGAATAGGTTCTATTGGCTGGCTTAACGGCCGAGGTGATGGTACTGGTGGTAATGTCTATCGTTGTATTATCATCGAGTGCAACAATTAGAAAGGAAGAGGGATGTATTGAAAGAGCATCCATCCTTGTGAGCACTTGATAGTTGCTGCCCAACATTTCTATTGGATACAAAATACTGGCTTCTGTAAAATACTGTCGATCGTGAATTACTTTTGCGCTAATGGGATTGTTTGCAGCAATGCTAAACCCAAAATCTGAACTTACATCAGACCCCGATTTATAGTGAATCGCATCGGGCAATTGAATGACTTTTGTTTCGCCTGCTGATAATTCAAAGTCTAATTCGATACCGGTGAGTGGTTGCGAAATTTTCCCACTGGTCGTAACATCAGCCGAAACAATAACATAAAACTTTGGAGTACCATTAAAATTTAGCGACAAATTTTCCATGAATCCAAACCAAAACTCCTTGCCTTTGGTGCTGGTTTGAGCAGAAATACTAGCCGTAAAAAACAGCAAGACGATGGCAAAAAGTAATTTACGTTTCATATGACTAAAATATTATTAATCAAATATATTAAATAATTCAATCACAAAAAATAGATTTAATAGATTTTTTCAAAAAAAAACAGCCTTAAAATAGGCCTCCTTTAATGCGTTTGGAGAACCATCAATTCACTTTGCTTTTATAAATATTAACATAGGCATAACCACTTTTAATTTGTTTATGCAATTTCAAATGGCCTTTGTACAGCATGGTATCGTGCATGTTGCCAGGGAATGTAAAGACATAAAAATCATTGGTCATTTCAGTTGAATCTTTTAAATCCTTTTGTTGAAAATACAATTGTTTGTAATATCCAGAAAGTGAATTCCAGGTACAAACATTAAAAGGAAATCCCATGGCAACTTTTTTGTGTGAATTCGATTGCACATTTAAATAATCAACTGCATGTTCGCATGACTTTATATGATTGACGTATGAAAAATTAACATCTGTATACTCCGCATTGTTATTGTACCAGATTGATGTAAAAAATAAAAATATCATCAATGCATAATTTATCAATTTAGGCCACCTTAGATTTAAACTTAACAGAGATACTACACCTATATACTCAAAAACAATAATGTAGATTAAATATCTCCCTAAAATATAATTGAGTACAGAAAAAATCAACCCAGCGATTGCGAAACCGAAACAGAAAATGTATACTTTGTTTGTTTCATTAAATAGCTGCTTGAACCGAAATAACTTTAAGGTAGCAAACACCGATTTATAATTTATAATTACAAGTAAAAAAGGGACGTAATAAATAAGAAATAGTCTACCTTGACCTTCTAATGCAAATGCTTTGAACACCTGCCATCTTTCGTTAATAAAATACCACTCAAACTTCATGAGACCTGTATGCAATGGATAAAAAACATACCCTCTTTGAAAGTATTGTATTGCAAAAAAGGAAGAGATTAAAGCAAAAGGTATGACTAAAATATATACGAAAGATCTTAACTTAAACCTTTGGTTAAGAACATCTATAAAGAAAATAACACAGGGTATGATGATGGCCGATTCTTTTATAAACAAGGCCAATACCAAAGCACAACAAAGTCCTAAATAATCTTTATTTAAAAAATAAAAAACAGCCATTAGGGTTGCCACCATCAAGGGCATTTCTGGCAAGACAAGCACCGACTGAGATAAAAAACAGGGTTGAATAAAAATTAACACCGTAAAAATAGCCGCATGGATGGGCGATAATTTCAACAATAAAATGCGGTAGCCATACATTACACCTATTAAATAAATAGAAGCAGCGAATAGTCTTGCAACAACAACTTTACATCCAAATATTTTAAAAACTACACCAAACAAAAAAGGAATTAAGGTTGGATGTCCGCGCGACAATTCATCGGGCAAAGCAGAAGGCAATAAACCAGGCCCATGTTCATATAAATGAATGGCTGCACGGCTATATACACCTAGCTCATCCCAAAAATAGGGCAATTCAAACAAACCATAAAGCCATTGCAATCCAATAAAAACTAAAACAAAACAAACAATTATTAATACACCATTTGTACTTTTACTATTAAAAATCATATTTTTACTACCTTATAAATATAGTCTATTCCTCTAATATTTAGTACAAATATGTACACTCCACTAGTGTAGGAAGACATTTCAAAATTAAACTTATTTTCTTTATATACATTACTGAATAATTTTTTCCCACTTACATCAGTTACAACAAACGATACTAATTCATTCAATTCACTTTCAATCGCAATAGTAACATTTGAAGTTGTAGGGTTTGGAAACAATTCAATTTCTAATTTTTGGGCTTTGCAAATAGAATCTTTTTTTACCAAAGCATCCATTCCGTCGATCCTAATTTCATTTTTTAACAAAAATTTGTCAGTTGTATCATTCAATTTTGGGGCATGACAATTTTTATATTTAAAAATCCAAAAATCCAAACACTCCTCCTGGTCATTATTAGTTCTTAAAGTTACTTTGTAATATTTTGAAACATTTTTGATTGCACTCTTCATTAACTTGCGTGACGTTTCATTTGGGCATACAATTGGAT